>NZ_NPJB01000005.1:0-5179 GCF_002251345.1 Prevotella sp. P4-119
AGAATATTATCTGACTCATTGTTGGACAGAACCCCTCTCGTAGATTTGCTCGGCAAAAGCGAACCTGCCGAGAAGTTACAAACTGTAAGAGAATTAAGTCTTAAATTTATTTAGTGGACACTAGTGAATTGGAACACAAAAGATGATTTCAAAATCAATTGTTTTTTCAAACCTGTGCCTCAATAATTCACACCTTTTTTTGTATCTTTGCAGCATCAAACGATAAAACTATGGCAAAGAACTTATTAAATAAGTATGTCTGGCTGGTAGAAACTATCTATAAGGCCAAGAAGATTACATACGAGGAGATTAACCAGAGTTGGCTTGACAACGACTTGAGCGAGGGTAATCCACTTCCCTTGCGTACATTTCATAAATGGCGTATAGCTATTGAAGAGATGTTTGGCCTCATCATTGAAAACGAGCAGAGTGGCAGATACCGCTATTATATCGAGAATGCTGACGAACTGAGAAGCGGATCCATGCGCAGCTGGCTGTTCAATACGTTGACGGTGAGCAACCTGATGATAGAGAACGTAAGTATTAAAGATAAGGTACTATTTGAGAAGATTCCAGATGGCGAACAGTATCTGCCCATCATTCTTGAGGCACTGAAGAAGAACCTAGTGCTTGGCATGACCTATCAAAGCTTTTCGAGAGACGAGGCAAACACCTTTGAGATAGAGCCCTATTGCCTGAAAGCTTTTAAGCAGCGTTGGTATATTGTTGGTCGTAGCCCCTATTATGATAAGATCATGATTTATGCTCTTGACCGTGTTCAATGGATGGAATTAAAAGAGACAAGTTTCAAGTATCCTAAAGACTTTGTACCAGAGGAGTTTTTCTATGATTGTTTGGGTATCATAGCTGATCAGAATGTCAAGGTCGAGACTGTTAAGTTTAAGGTTTCTTCAGGCCAAGCCAATTATCTCCGTTCCCTCACCTTACATCATACTCAACAGGAGGTTGAGCGGACTGATGAATACAGTATCTTTACCGTTCGTCTGCGCCCCACCTTCGATTTCCGGCAGGAGGTCCTTTCACAGGGCTGCGATATTGAGGTGTTGGAGCCTAAATGGTTTCGTGATGAGGTGGCTGAGATTTGCAAACACATGTGGAATAAATACAAGGAAGATTGATTATGCGAGACTTTGCTGCTATAGACTTTGAGACGGCCAACAACGAGCGCACTAGTGTTTGCTCAGTGGGTGTAGTGATAGTGCGTGATGGTGAGATAGTGGATACTTTCTACTCTCTGATTCAGCCAGAGCCCAACTACTATAATTATTGGTGTAGCCAGGTACATGGTCTTACTCGTAAGGACACAGAAGAAGCCCCCATATTCCCAGAAGTATGGAAACAGATAGAGCCATTTATTGAGGGATTGCCCCTTGTAGCCCATAATAAGTCTTTTGATGAGAGTTGCCTGAAAGCCGTATTCCGTTGCTATCAGATGGATTATCCGGATTATCAGTTTTACTGTACATGTGTGGCTTCTCGCAAAGCGTTTCCACAATTACCCAACCATCAGTTGCATACAGTATCAGAATACTGTGGTTATCATCTGGCTAATCATCATCATGCCCTTGCTGATGCAGAAGCCTGCGCCTGGATAGCCAGAGAAATTTTATAAAACTTCCTTCAAATATGTAACATTTTCGTTTTTTGCATACTATATTAATAAAAAGATGTATCTTTGCAAATAATTAAGTTGTATGAAAAAAGATCAGATTGTAATCTACAAAGACGAGAACAACTCCATTCAACTTGATGTTAGGATGGAAGGAGAAATGCTGTGGTTAGATCGCCAGCAAATAGCGACATTGTATGGCAGAGATTATAAAACTATCAGCAAGCATATAAATAATGCGCTAAAAGAGGAACTGGCCGGCTCCGAAGAGGTAGTCGCAAAATTTGCGTCTACCACTCAGCATGGTGCTATGAAGGATAAAACTCAGACGCATGACAAGGAGTATTTCAACCTAGAAATGGTAACATCTGTTGGATATCGTGTAAAGAGTAGTCGAGGGGTGATGTTCAGGAAATGGGCCAACAAAGTCTTGAAGCAATACCTCTTAAAAGGTTATGCCATCAATGAACGTATCCGCAAGGAGCATATTGGCGAACTACGCCAGATGGTTCAAGTGATAGGGCGTACGCTATATAATCAGGAATTGTCGGATACAATAGAAACACAGGAGTTACTGAATGTCGTGGTCGATTACACCTACGCGCTTGATACACTTGATAATTACGACTACGAACGACTGACGATAGACAAAATCACGAAGCAGGAGTCTTTCCATGCCACTTATGAGAATGCAATGGAAGCCATCAGTGGTTTACGTGAGAAATTTGGTAGCTCTTCACTCTTTGGTAATGAGAAGGATGACTCCTTCAAGAGCAGTATTGGCCAGATCTATCAGACCTTTGGAGGCGAAGAACTCTATCCCAGTGTGGAGGAGAAAGCAGCCATGTTGCTATATCTGGTAACGAAGAACCACTCCTTTAGTGATGGCAACAAACGCATTGCAGCCACGCTATTCTTGTGGTTCCTGAACAATAATGGTATTCTCTATCGCAAAGACGGTTCAAAACGCCTGGCTGATAACACCCTCGTAGCACTAACTCTGATGATTGCTGAGAGCAAGACAGAAGAGAAAGACGTGATGGTGAAAGTCGTAGTCAATCTGATTAATCAGAAGAACTGAACTAGTTACGTCATTTATCAACATATCCACTCTACATTATTATACTCATATAAGAAAGAGAAATAAGAAAAGATAATAATAATGATGTTTTTATAAGGTGTGCCCCAATACGGCACACCTTTCTTATATCTTTGCATCGTGAACTATAAAGATGTAACGATATGACAGTATCAGAATTATTTAAGAAGTATGACTTTGAAAGCATACTACCGCATTTAAATCACCTCTTTATGGTGAATAGTGGGCGGCATTTCTCTGACGCGAGTATTGAGGTGTTCAGAGGTCTTTATAAAAAATGGACCGAATGTGAGACACAATCTACGAATCGCCATATCCGACTTGTATCTCGTTGGGAGCATACAAGTCCATCCATTGATATGAATTGCCATGTTAAAGAGAAAAATGTTTTTTGCTACGCAGTAGCAGACCAGAAAGATATGATCGAAGTTTTGAGCATGAAAGTGAGAGTAGATAAAGACGTTGAAATCAGCGAGGTGGAGTTGGCAGCTGGCCTCTTTTGGGAAATGACCTATTATGGTCCTAAATAAAATGGATAGTTATACGAAATTATGTTAATACGCTCTATTGTTCAAAATAAAGTAGTATCTTTGTTGCACCAAAAATGATATATAAGAATTATGGTTAATGGATTTAAGGTTATAACCCTCTGTGGTAGCACTCGTTTCAAGGATGAATTCCTGGAAGCGCAAAAGCGTCTGACACTTGAAGGCAACATCGTTATTTCTGTGGGGCTGTTTGGCCACTCTGGTGATGATGAGGTATGGACAGAGGGTGTGAAAGATATGTTGGATCGCCAGCACCTGGCAAAGATTGACTTGGCAGATGAAATCTTTGTCATCAATGTGGGTGGCTATATTGGTGATAGCACCAGACGCGAAATCGCTTATGCAGAATTCAAAGGCAAGTCGATAACATACCTTGAGAGTTGCAGAAAGCCCAGTCTTTATGACAACTATGCTTCACTTAGTGAACTTCATGGTGCTGGAAGAATCTCTGATGAGGATTTTGAACAGGCAGGACGCGACTTTGACAAAAAGCGTAAAGCGGCTATTGCTGAATATAATGCTTGCCAAGGCCCTTGGCCCTATCAGTGGAAAAACATCGATGCTGTTGTTTGTGGAATATTGCAGCAACATGGCCTTGTTTCCGTTGATTACCATGACCTCAAAGACCTCTACGATGCAGATTGCGTATATGAAGCTCGCATCAAAGGAAAGGGATCCAACGTTGAAGAACAAATTCAAAGCATCATTGACGCTATCAGAAATGAATACTTGGCCCAACTACGTTCCTCAAAGAAAGTCGTTGTAACGTTATGTGGTTCGTCTGATCTCTCAGGCTTACTTGAAAAACTAGCCGATTGCATGGATGGCTTGAATGTTGTTTGGCAGACAAGGAAACTCCATATTAATGCTAAAGGTTGTATGGAAATATCAATAGTAATAATTTAATAACACAGAGGGTGAAATGAATAACGAGCAAAATAATATTCAAGCTAAACTTGAGAAATGGGCAGAAGATACAGTGAAAGCGTACCATCAGATAGCAACTCGTGATGATGTAAATATTGCATATTATACACAATCTGATCTCTCTTTGCTTTCAGAAGAGCCCGAATTGATGATAGTCGGAATTAATCCAGGCAATCCATATGGTATAACTCCATACACAGAACAATGCAAAAACAAGAATTGGTCATACTTGTACAATAATCCACTCGACAAAAATCATCTTTGGAAAGGTAATTATTGCAAAGAAGAAGGGAAAACATCATCCTGGGACAATCATAAAAAATGGAAATATTGGGCAGGGCTAAAAAGTTGCTTGTCTCAGACAGCACTTTCAACTGTTATAAATGATGATAGTAAGATTATTGTAACGAATGCATCATTCTTCAGTACGGAAAAAGCTGATGGAATTAGTGAGTCCTTATTGACAGAGACAATCCCATATACACTTGACTTAATACATATAACAACCCCTAATAATATAATTTTTCTAAGTGGAAAGAAATGCTTTGAAAGACTCTGTCGCTTGTCGAAGTCTTCCCAACTATTCCAGTTTGAGTACAAGCATATCTGTGGAAATATATTTGTAGGTATTTTGAACAAAAAATACTGTATTGGTATTCCGCATCCTGCTTATAAAACGAATGAAGAAATAAAACTTGTCGCCTCAGTTCTTCCTTCTCTATTAAAAGTTTCAAATTATGAAAACATTGACGTTGAGTTAATTCGTAAAAGATGTGCTAAACAAATTAAAGAATACGAAGATAGAATTTACAACCATAAGAAATCTAATAATAAGCAAGTTAAGATCTCGAATATAAAGAGTATTGTTCAACAAGTAACATCTTCAATAAATCTTATAGCCTATCAAGAAAAGAATCATAGGTACAAAATAGACGAGAAATATGGTATAACTATTACTGATAGCCAAGGAGGTTA
>NZ_NPJB01000049.1:0-69066 GCF_002251345.1 Prevotella sp. P4-119
GCATAACTGGACGATGGGTACGCCAGACTTTACCTTTAATACTGTTTCTAATCTTTCTTTTAATGAATGAAAACTACTCATAATGTACCTCTAAAAGCTTTATGTCTAACTTTAGGGGTGCATTTCACTTAGCATCTCTGGATGCAGAGATACACTAATTTTGCAAGAGATACAAGAAGATAGTCCAAAAAACATGTCATAGGCATCGTCCTCAGCTGGCATCAAAGTCTATCAGCTCCTTGTATGGAATGAGAAATGGATATGAATAGGTTTTGAATGGTATTTCTTTGGATATTCCCGAAAAAACAATTACCTTTGCAAGGATTTTTTAATTCTCATCCATTACATTTTTATATGGGACAAGACATCAGTAATCTCTATCAACTCGACGGACGTGTTCCCGTCGGCAAGGCCGTACCCTTCGGTCTGCAACATGTACTGGCCATGTTTGTCAGTAACATCACCCCTATCATGATTCTGGCAGGTGCTATCGGTATCGATAGTGTCACCAGCAGTATGCTCATTCAAAACTGTATGATTATTGCCGGTATCGGCACGTTGGTACAGCTCTATCCGATATGGCGCATCGGTTCACGGTTGCCTATCGTCATGGGTATTTCATTCACCTTCTTGTCGCTGGCCATCAGCATCGCTGCCACACAAGGCATGGGTACACTGATGGGGGCCGTAATTATCGGTGGATTGGTAGAAGGCACACTCGGCCTGTTTGCACGCTACTGGATTAAACTGATTCCACCTGTGGTGGCAGCAACGGTAGTAACTGCTATTGGATTCTCGTTGCTTCCCATTGGTGCCAACTCGTTTGCCGGAGGACAAGGAGCTGCCGACTTTGGCAGTATCAACAACTGGATTGTGGGCAGCATCACCCTACTCACATGTCTGCTCTGTCAGGTGTTTGCAAAAGGTTTTCTTCGCTCACTATCTGTTTTGGTAGGTCTTGTGGCAGGTTACATCCTTGCCTTGTGCATGGGCATGGTCGATTTCAGTGGCATCGGTAGTCGTCCTATCCTGTCATTGCCCCATCTGTTGCCTTTCACCCCAACCTTCAATATCGGAGCCATTCTGTCTATCGTTGCCGTCTATCTGGTATCTGCTACCGAGACTATTGGTGACACGAGTGCGCTCTGCAATAGTGCTTTGAAACGCGACCCCAACGAGCGTGAGATGGGAGCCGCTGTCAGTTGCGACGGTTTCGTCAGTTCGGTATCGGGACTGTTTGGCTGTACCCCTATCACCTCTTTCTCACAGAATGTAGGATTGGTTGCCATGTCGGGCATTATCAACCGTTTCACCATCGCCACGGGTGCCCTCATCATGATTCTGGGTGGAATATTCCCCATGATAGGTTATGCACTAACCACGATTCCACAATGTGTTTTGGGCGGTTGCACGCTGATGATGTTTGGCAGCATCCTCTATGCTGGCTTCGGCATGATGGGCCGTTGCGGTTCATCTCATCGCAACATGGTCATTGTCAGTCTGTCGCTGAGCGTCGGACTTGGCTTCACCCAAGCCACAGAGATGTTCAACATCTTCCCTGAGATTGTCCGCACCGTATTCGCCAACAACTGTGTGGCAGTGGTGTTCCTATTGGCAGTCATCCTCAATCTCGTATTGCCTAAAGACAAAGCCGAGGCTTAAAAACCCTATATTCTATGCGATTTTCCCCATCCACATGACCGCTTATTGATCATGATGGATGGGGATTTTTTCTCGAATCGGGTGTTAGGATTTAGGAGGAACCTGAGTGTTCTGTTCAGGAAGATGAGCTGTTTGATGTCAAGCGCGCACCACATCTACCACATGACTGCCTGCACCGATGAGATCTGCACGCTCGGAAATACTCTTCTGATAGGCTATGAAATGGGCAAAGGTCTCATCACTCATACGATTGAGTCGTGTACGCATATAATCAGAGGCACCATCAGGCGAGAATATCGTCACTCGTTCCAATCCTGCATTTTCGTCCAATCGATTAATATCCTCCAAACGCACATAGTCATACAGTTCGTCTGCCTGTGCTTGAATGTGGAAATTCTGATCCACTACTCCTCTATCCAATAAGCCTCCTATTCTGTCTTCGTCAAAACAATACGACAGAATGCTATATTCGTTCATCAGATAGGCAACAAAGATCAGACCTCCTGGCTTGGTCACGCGCTTGGCTTCTTTTAATGCTTTCAATTTCTCATCATCACCAATAAGATGATAGAGCGGACCAAGCAGAAGCGTGACATCTGCCGATGCTGTAGGCACAAACGGCATGTGGCGTGCATCGCCCTGCACAACATCAGCTGTTGGTTCCCGTTTCAAAAACACATCAATATTGCGACGCACCAATTCCACAGCTTTCACCTCATAGCCTTCTGCCATGAGTGCCGAGGTGTAACGCCCTGTACCTGCACCAATATCAAGCAAACGATAACCGGGTTTCAGAAATCTGCGCAGATGGTACATGGTGGTTTCAAACTCAACAATACCGTGTCTGCGCAGTAAGCGCAGGTCTTCGGGATGTTTGTTATAATGTTTCTCTATATTGGATAATGCCATAATGCTGTTCTATTACGCTTGTCGAATGAAAGCGCAAAATTATGGGATTATTTTGAGACAGCCAACTATTTACGTGTATTTCTTTCCCTGTACTTGCAATTTCTATAACATGACGAGAAAGATCAAGCCAAGACGTCCCATCTGTAATATTCCATTTATAGAATCGACAGATGGGACTATCTTGAACCAGAATCGGTCAGAAAGCTATGGTAAGTAGCGCATGTCAGCTCACCCGTTTCTTGCGTTCGCAATAGCGTTCACACTGTGCACAGATGTCGTAGCCTAACATGGCTCCTAAGATAAAATCCTCTTCTGGAGAAAGATGACACAACGGTTTTGTGACCATCATACGGATAGCATCCAGACATTCACGTTTGCCAAAGAAGAGATTGAGGCGGTCGTTGCCGATGGGCTGGATGATATAATCAATATCCTCGCTCTTCAGCTTCGACACGGCAAAAGTTTCATACTTTTTGTTGAAGGTGAACAACACCATACGGCGCACACCTTTTTTATACTCATAAATATGGTTCATCAGAACCTTCAGATCTATTGGCATGGTGACTGACTGCATTGTGACTGGAGTTTTGGCCAAATCGCTTATAGGATTTGGAGATTGTTATTGACTATAAAAACGGTTTAATGGCTTCGAGCCATGTATCGATGCGAGTTTCTGTTTTGTCGCTTTCGTTAATATCGTCAAGGGCAAGTCCTAAGAACTTTCCATTCTCTACCGCTTCGCTATCGGAGAAAGAATAATCATCGGTTGGAACTCCTTCGAGCAACGTTGCACCTGCAGCTTTCACTACGTCGGCAATTTCTTTCATACCGCTACAGAACGTATCTGAATAAGAATCGCTGTCTCCACAACCAAACAGGGCAACGGTTTTTCCGGTTAAGTCGGCGCTCTTGAGCGTTTCTACACCAGAATACCAGTCATCCTGCATTTCTCCCACTCCCCATGTGGAAGTACCGAGAATGAGGTTATCGTTGGCTACTACGATATCTGAACTGATATTGGCAACATCTAATGCACCCACGCCGAGCTTGGCGGCTATGGTTTCGGCAATTCCCTGGCATGTACCTGTGGAAGAACCATAAATAACAATTGTCGGTTTCATCTTTTCTGATTTACTATTGCTTGTTGTTGAATCTTGATTGATGCTGCGGGGATCAATCTTCATGAGACAGACACACCCGCAAGAAACGTTTCTTGTTTGCGGTTGCAAAGTTAGAGGTTTTGCGCTTATAGTGCAATACCTAAAAATTGTGGTTCTATTTATTTGGCTTAACGAAAGCGTGAGATTTCTGCTATCAATCATCATAATACACGCCACAACGAACTTATACAACAGACAATATCACTTCATTTCCTGGATGAGCAAAAAATCTGCTTTTCTTCGTATTTCGCTCGCTTAATCGTATCTCTGCATCACGGATGCGAAGTAGTCACGCTCGGAAAAACTCAAATATAATTTGGTTTTTCGCTCGCTTAATCGTACCTCTGCATCACGGATGCGAAGGTACTCACGCTCGGAAAAACTCAAATATAATTTGGTTTTTCGCTCGCTTAATCGTACCTTTGTAATTTGACAAAGACAAAAACGACAAAATGCCAGAAAATACCCGACATAAGATATGAACGTATTTACAAAAATCATAGCCAACGCCCTTGCTTTGCCTGAGCGAGGCGTGGACAATACTATACAACTGCTTGAAGAAAACTGTACCGTTCCTTTCATCAGCCGATACAGAAAGGAACGTACTGGCAACATGGATGAAGTGCAGGTGGCAGATATTGCACTCATGCGCGAAAAACTACAAGATGTGGCTAAACGCAAAGAAACTATCGTGACGACAATAGAGGAGCAAGGAAAAATGACTGATGCGCTACGAAAACGTATTGAGGATTGTTGGAACATGTCGGAACTGGAGGACATTTATCTGCCCTACAAGCCTAAACGTCGCACAAAAGCAGACATCGCACGTGCACAAGGATTAGAACCGCTCGCCAATACCATCATGCTACAACGGGATCCTAACCCGCAGATGACAGCACAGAAATACGTCAAGGGTGATGTGCAGTCTGCCGACGAGGCATTAGAAGGCGCCAAATTTATTATTGCCGAAACGATAAACGAAAACGAGAAGGTGCGCAAAGAGATACGCAACGTATTTCGCCATAACGCAGTCATCACATCGAAGGTTGTGAAGACCAAAGCAGAAGACGAAGGTGCACAGAAATACAGCGACTACTTCGATTTCTCTGAACCTCTGAAGCGTTGTTCCTCACACCGACTTCTCGCCATGCGTCGCGGAGAGAAGGAGGGATTTCTGCGTATCAGTATTTCCGCCGATGACGATGAATGTAAGAACAGAATCCGCAGAATATATGTACAAGGACGAGGCTATTGCAGTCATTTGGTCGGCGAAGCGGCTGACGATGCCTTCAAACGCCTGCTAAAACCATCAATAGAGACAGAATATGCCCTATCAAGCAAACAAGCTGCCGACAACGAAGCTATCAAAGTTTTTGCCGAAAATCTGCGTCAACTTCTCTTGGCTGCACCATTAGGACAAAAACGCGTGATGGGCGTAGATCCCGGATTCCGTACCGGATGCAAAGTTGTCTGCCTTGATGCCCAAGGCACATTACTCCACTTTGAAGCCATCTATCCCCATGCTCCTAAAAACGACCGTCAAGGGGCTGCTCGTCAAGTACTTGACATGGTGAAGAAATACAAGATAGAGGCTATTGCCGTGGGCAACGGTACTGCAAGTCGTGAGACTTCCACATTCTTGAAAGAGATTGGACTTGATACAGATACCAATATCTTTGTAGTGAGTGAAGATGGAGCATCGGTCTATTCGGCATCAGAAGCGGCACGCGAGGAATTCCCCAACGAGGACGTTACCGTGCGCGGAGCCGTATCGATAGGCCGACGACTGATGGATCCGCTTGCCGAACTTGTGAAGATTGACCCCAAAAGTATTGGCGTGGGACAATATCAGCACGATGTGGATCAAGGAGAACTGAAAAAGAGTCTTGATATGGTGGTGGAATCATGCGTTAATACCGTTGGAGTAAACCTCAACACGGCTAGTCGTCACCTCTTAATGTATGTCAGCGGTCTCAATGCCACAACCGCCAAAAATATCGTGGAATATCGTGAAAAGAACGGGGCCTTCAAATCGCGTGCAGAACTCAAGAAAGTTCCACGCCTCGGTCCTGTAGCCTTCGTGCAATGTGCTGGTTTCCTACGCATCCCTGGAGCTAAAAACCCACTCGACAATAGCGCCGTTCATCCCGAAAGCTACGATATTGTGAAAGCAATGGCAAAGGACAAGGGATGTACTGTGGAACAACTTATTGACAACAAAGAACTACAAAGATCAGTTGACCTCAAGAACTACGTTTCCGACACGACCGGTATGCCCACCCTTACCGACATCATGGCAGAACTTCAACGGCCTGGTCGCGACCCACGTGCAGCCGTAGAAGTATTCGAATTTGACTCACGCGTACATGAGATTAATGACCTGCAAGTGGGAATGCTCTTGCCAGGAATAGTGACCAATATCACCAATTTCGGAGCATTTGTAGATATTGGTGTTCATCATGACGGACTGGTACACATCTCACAACTGGCAGACAGATTTGTGAAAGACCCAAATGATGTGGTGAAACTACACCAACATGTAACAGTAAGAGTGACTGAGGTTGATATAAAACGCCAACGCATATCGTTGTCGATGAGAGGTTTATAAACATTTAAAATAACTATGAAAATTACAGTATTCTGCTCTGCCAACGAGCATATAGACCCCGATTTCTTCAGTATGACAGAAGAGTTGGGAAAATGGATGGTAGTCAACCATCACGACCTCATCTTTGGAGGCACCAACCAAGGACTGATGAACTGCATCGCTAAAGCCGTACACGATGGAGGTGGACGGGTCATCGGCGTTGTACCATCACTTGTAGAAAAAGGTGGACGAACATCCGACTATATCGATGTACATATCCCCACAGATAACCTTGCCGACCGCAAGAGTCTGATGATTGACCAATGTGACGTGGTGGTTGCTCTTCCTGGAGGTGTTGGCTCGCTTGACGAAATCTTCTGTGTAGTAGCTTCAAAATGTATCGGATACCATGCTAAGAAAGTCATCCTTTATAATATGAAAGGATTTTGGAACGCACTCATCGCACTCATGGATGACCTCGACCAAAAAGGAATGATTCGCGGAAACTGGCACAATATGATTGAAGTGGCAGACAATTTCGAACAACTCAAACAATTGCTGAACGCAATAAACGACTGATAACACATGAAATCAATAGGTAGCATCATCAAAGGAAAACCTACCATGACGGAAAGAACAGTCTATTCCATGCTGATGATATGTGGCATTTCCCACTTTCTCAACGATATGATCCAGTCAATCATCCCGTCCATCTATCCTATCATCAAAGACAAATTTGACTTCTCCTTCGCACAGATAGGCATCATCACCTTGGTATTCCAAATGACTTCGTCCATCCTACAACCTTTTACTGGCTATTATGCCGACAAGCACCCACGCCCCTACGCCCTGTCGATTGGCATGTGCTTCACATTAACAGGGTTGCTGTTGCTGGCATTTGCAGAAAACTATCTTTTAATCCTTCTGGCAGTAAGCGTGGTAGGCTTTGGCTCATCCATATTCCACCCTACTGCATCACGCGTGGCACAGATGGCTTCAGGCGGCAAGAAAAGTTTGGCACAAGCCATCTTTCAGGTAGGAGGAAACGGCGGTTCTGCCATGGGGCCACTCTTAGCCGCCATCATCATTCTGCCTTTTGGTCAACATGCGATTGCCTATTTTGCTATTGCAGCACTAATTGCCGCTATCATCATGATAAGGCTTGGAACATGGTTTAGAGCGCGACTCGTCTATGCTGTGAAGCATCCGCAAAAGGATACGGGACTGAATACCGACATCTCCAAAAGGGCGAAATACGGAGCACTAACCATCTTGATTCTGCTCGTATTCTCAAAATATTTCTATACTTCCTGTATCACAAGTTACTTCACGTTTTTCCTGATCCACAAGTTCGGCGTCAGCGTACAAACATCACAAATCTGCCTATTCGTTTTCCTGACCGCTTTTGCCATTGGCACATTGGCAGGAGGAATGTTTGGAGACAGATTCGGAAGAAAATACGTGATATGGTTCTCCATCCTCGGTGCAGCACCATTCGCATTAGCCATGCCATTCGCCAATTTCACTTGGACGATAATCTGCGCTTTCCTTTCTGGATTAGTTATTGCATCGGCATTCTCCTCGATTGTGGTTTACGCCACAGATCTGATGCCCGACAAGGTGGGATTGATTGCCGGTATCTTCTTCGGACTGATGTTTGGATTGGGTGGTCTCGGATCTGCCTTCTTTGGATGGTTGGCAGACAAAACAAGCATCGAATTCATTTTCCAGGCAAGTGCCTTCCTACCATTATTGGGCATTATCGCAGGTTTTCTGCCAAACACCCAAAAGAAGGGAGGGCATTAGGCCGAAACACGAGAACCACGACTCACCACATGACGACTATCAACAAACTGTCGATTGGTAGTTTATCTGTTCCCGAAGCCATCCCGAACTCATCCCGAACCTTTTTCGATTGGATCCCAGTTGAAAAAGGTTCGTTCTCGATTATTCTTCAAAAGACAAAGCGAAGGATGAACGAGTTTCTTGAATTCATCAGAGTCATCTCGGACTAAGACGACAAAGAAACAAACATCAAGAATGGGTACATATAAGGGGAAAGGCGATAGTACCCGATGCTCTCCAAATACCGAACCGCTTTGGCTTCATCGGAAATGACAAGTCCACGACTTTCCAACAGAGCCACCAAGTCTGCCTCTGCCATATCATATTTCGTGAAGTGCAGTAATCTTTCCATTAGCGTATTTTGAGAGTGAACGTATATAAACAAAGGCAATGAATTGTGTCTGAGCCACTTGCGTTCTACATGATGGATAAGGCATACGTCGATTTCCTTGCCTTGTATCGCTTTCATAAAGCTGGCGCTTATTGGATTAGCCGCCCCAAAGACAATATGAGGTACGAGGTCACAGACCATCGCCATGACTTTGAGGCAAGCACAGGAATCTGCGGTGACTTTACCATAAAGCTGACTACCCACAAGTCGAAAAGTCCATATTCAATCACTAAAGTAGCTACGTTGATAAGAATCTCAGCTCTCGAAAGAATTGATTTGAGAGACCTCATCACTAAGCCAAAGGACTCAATCATTCAAAACCAAAATGTCAAAGAACTCACTTTATTTGATGAATTTTAATAGCAGTGCGAATTAATCGCATCAGTACTAATTAAGAATTAAGAATGATAAAAGTGACTTTTCAGCCGTGAAAAGTCACTTTTTTCCATTTTGAACGGTGTTTTTCCGTTTTGTCTTTTCTGTTTCCCCTTTTTTCATTAATTTTGCAGCAGAATTTTGTAAATAACTAAAAAAATAAATTAGGAATGAAGAAAATGGTTCTTTCTGTGATATGGCTTGCGATAGCGGGAGTATTCACAATAATGACAATGTCGGCTTGCTCCGACGACGACGAGAACAACAGCACTAATGGTGGTGGCATTACCATCGAAGGTGTTGACCAGGCGGAGTATTTCCGCAAGAACCTTGGAATCTTTGCCGAAAACGACAGCATCCTCCTTCCAATACGAATGACTGTCTTAGACGCGCTCACTCCTACCGTCTATAGCTTCTTTGTAGAAGACATGGAGGAGGCAGAGAGGTTGTTCCTTGCTTGGATTCCCGACAAGGCTCTTGATGGCGTGAGCCGCAACGGCAGCACCATAGTCTATGCTCCGCGCGACGCACAGGGAGCGTCACAGGGTACCATCACTTTCCGCGCTGCCCTGCCAACGGAAACGGCTACGCTTGCCGTGGTTGAGTTCAACGGAGTGAACAAGATGAAAGGCATCGACAAGATAAAGTTCCAGCCTGAGTCGGCGATGCCAGACAATTATGACATTTATCCCAGGCCTCTGACTTTAACTGATATAGAAAATGGCAATTGGTTTTATCGAAAAGTGCCAAAAGAAGAGATTTTTACATGGCATGATGATAAGGAAAAATTGACTATTTACTATACTTACCCCTTAAAAGTACGCTTAAATAAAGTATATAATTATAAAGAAGTTTGGTATTCTCCGTTTTGTTATGTTTGTTTTAGAATTGCAATGGATAATGACCCAAAGTTTAAAGCAGAAGTAATAAAAAGGCTTAGTAAACCTCGAATTGAAGTATTCGTGGGAGGGGGGCCTATATCGTACCCCGGAGGCATACGTACCACTTTCTACTCTTATCTCTGCGGGAGAGATGAATTGGTTTGGGGCAGATTGATTAATAATTTACCTCCATCTGGTGACTATTGGCTTATTCGTTGCTATGCTGTTAAGGATGGTGAAACAGTTAGTATTCCACTGATGAATTAACGTGAACTTGATGAAATATATCTTACCAGGGTCATAGGGACAGTACGTAGGTTCGTTATTTGTCGCGAATCAGTGGTACCTGTCCCTATGACCCTAGGCACTATTTTATAGACAACTTGAAATAATGACATTTTAGTATAATCACAAATGAATGGTATCATAACGAGGAATGTTATCCGTGTAGTTTTTATAGTAGCCATCCTTTTTTCTATTGTAGGGTGTTCGGATAACGATGAAAACAACACTACACCCTCATTGACTTCCACTAATGTGGTGGAGGTCGTTTTCTCGCCATCCGGCTTCGGTGACTTGGGCTATAACGACATCATACTCACGGGACTTGAGGAGTCGCGCAAGCGGCTGGGCTTCGACGTCATGATGCATGTGCCCGCATCGGTGGAGGACGGTATCGCCATCTACAACAAATGGGCGCAGAAGACCGCCAAGGACGAGAGACGGCTGTTCATCTTCGCCAGCAACCAGTATGAGAGTGCCTTGCGTAACTCCTCGGTGCGCCCTTCGGACGCCAACAGCTCAGTGCTGCTCTACGAGACCCACGAACCCATCGACGGTGTATATACCTTCCGCATAGGCATGTATGGCGCGGCATATCTCATCGGTGCATACACAGCCCTAACCAATAAGGATGAATCTGACTACAAGGCAGCCGTGCTTGCCGCCAATCCCTTCGACCGTAATGTTGACGGAGCCGCACAGGGATTCCGCGACGGGTTCATTGAGGCAGGAGGTGCGGATGCCACCATATCTTATATCTCCGACAGGGACGGCGACGGCTACAACATGCCCAATGAAGCATACGCCCTCTGCAACCGCCTATACGAATCAGGCCACACCTTCTTCTTCCCCGTGGCAGGCGGCAGCAACAAGGCTGTATATCAGTTCTCGCGCAACCAAGGTGTCTATACTGCGGGTATCGACGGTGACATGTCTGCCTATTCGGGCCTGATGAACTGTTCGCTCGTCAAGAACATCGGCAGTGCCACCAACGACTTCATCGCCCTGTGGCTTGATAAGAAGGAAATACCCCAACACCAGGATTTCCTCTGGGATTCGGGTTATGTCAACGTCATCTATTGTCACGACTGGAAGGAAACTGACGCACAAGGCATAGAAACATTCAAGAACAATATCTTAGGAAAGGAGACAAAGTATGAAAAGAGCAAGTAACTTCTTTAACTCCCAATTAATAATAATCTTCCTCCTCCTCTCCTCCTGCTCCGACGACAACAACATCGCCACCGACAGTCCTGAGGTCATCTCTAACCGCGAGGTGAAAATAGCCGTGGTGCTCAAGAAGGGCGACCGCCAGGAGCGCGTGCAGCGCATACTCGACATGGCACGCGAGAACATCACAATGGCAAGGGGTGGGGTAGTGCCATCCTACGAATACTACGACGAGGACACCACTGCCCTCGCTTCCTTGGCCGTGGAACTCGCTTCGCGCCAGGATATAGCAGCCGTGGTGGGTTGCTATGACGACCAGCACACCAAGACGCTCGCCTACGAGTGCGCCAAGACCGACAAGACCATGTTCACCTTCAACACCTCGCAGGAGTTAGCGCGCATCTTCGGTCAACACGGCAACTACTGGGGACTCTCCGAGAGTGACATCACGCAGTGCGAGATACTGCTCTCGCTCATGGCTGATGGAGGGGTTCAATTTGATGTAGCCCTGCTTGCCTGCGACAACGACTACGGACAGACCTTCGTGGATTGGTTTGCCTTCCAGGCAGCCGAGATGGGACTTAATCCCGTGGGCCTTGCCACATATAAGGACAAGTCGGAAATCCCCGATGCCTATCTCAAGGCGTGCGCCAATAATCCTACCTTGACATTATGCGTGCCAAACAATGCCGAGGAGGCTTCCATCATGTACGAATGTACCAAGATGGACAACTTCTCCCATTTCTCTGTACCTTTCTTCACCGACCGTGCCTACGAACCCGCCATGCTGAAGAACGAGGGACTTGTGGGACTCAACCTTGTGGCTGACCCCGCTTCGGGCTTTGGCGTGGTGTATAAATCTCGCTTCGGCGAGGCTCCCATCCATGGCGATGCCGAGCTGTATGATGCCATCATGCTCACCTGTCTTGCAAGCCGTTATGACGAAGTGCATAATCTCGACAACCTCAACTATGCCGTCGGCACCCTGCTCTACTACCACTCCGACAGTCAGGGCGGATGGATGTCGGGCAACATGAAGCAGGCTTTCGAGACGATTGCCGAGGGCGGTGTACCCGAGGTGAGCGGTGCCGTGGGCAAGCTCGATTTCGATCCCAAGAACTACACGCTCATCACCCATTCCACCTACGACTTCTGGATGGTGTATGAGGGACAGTTCCTCTCGCTCAACTATATGAAGCGTTCCGAGGGCGAGCACTCCTCGTCTCCCATAGTCAGCTGGGAATGGAACAAGACCTACCAGCAGCAGTTCGACGAGCACATGTCCGACATTGGCTATCCTGCCCTCACGGGCAACAAGGCGGTCATCATTGCCGGTTCGGGCGGTTGGGAGAACTACCGTTTCCAGGCCGATGCGCTCGAATACTACCAGATGCTCCGCAATTCGGGCTATAGCGACGACGACATCATACTCATCATGGCTGACGACCTCGCGCAGAACGCCAACAATCCCGAGAAGGGAGTGGTGCGCCGCTCGGTGGATGGAGACAACCTGTATAAGAACGTTGTCGTTGACTACCGCCTTGAGGACATCACCTACAACGACCTTGCCGTCATCTTCTCGGGCAAGCCCGACGTTGCCCATCCCGAAGTGCTCGACAGTGGCGCAGGCGACAACGTGCTCTTCTTCTGGAGTAGTCACGGCATGCCGGCAGGACTTGCCCTTGGCGACATCGACCTAGTGTCGGGTAAGCAGATGGCGCGCATACTACAGAAGATGAGCGACGAGCAGCGGTTCCGCAAGATGATGTGGATAGTTGAGGCATGCTTTTCAGGCGGAGTGGCAAAGGAGTGCGAGGGCATTCCCGGACTGCTCGTGATGACGGCAGCCAATGCCAACGAGTCGTCGAAGGCCGACCTGTGGTATGCCCCCTATAATGTCTATCTTACCAACCGCTTCACATCGTCCATCATCTCCCGTCTGTATTCCGACCCTGCGACATCTCTCCGCGACCTCTACAACGTGGCGTTCACAGGAACTCTCGGTTCGCACGTCACGATATACAATGCCGACAACTACGGAAACCTCTATCAGAACACAATGAGGGAATTCTTGGGGAAGTAGGAATTAGGGATTAGGTCACTTTTAACTTTATTGACCAACGACTTTCAATGGTATTTCGGCGGCAAAGTTACGAAAAAACATTGAAAGTCGTTGGTCAATAAAGCATCACTTCCGATAGTACTAATAACTCATTCCACTTTTATAATCTACTATATAGCCTTGGCACACCCAATACTGTTCTGACTCATCAAGAGATTCAAAAGCTTCATCTACAGGAGGATCACATTCAGAAATCATTATATCTTTATAAGTTTTATTAATGTAGATTTCGGCTGTTTGAATCATGATTTCGTCTCCCCCAAAGTACTTGCCAGCTTCGATAATAATCTTATGGTCACCCGGGTTGAAATTATCACATACATGATCATTAAATTTTGTACTGAGACTCGTCATGATACAGAAACTCTCGAAAGCATAGTTCGTATAGAAGGTTTTATCACCCATTTTCTCAATAAGTTCCTTTCCTGTAATTAACTTTGGAAGGGCAGCGCTATAATATAGTCTTGTTCCATAAGGATAATCAAAAAAGTCACCTTTCTGTACTTTACCCCAAAACCAATTACCAGATTTAACTTCTTCAAGGGTTAAGTGGTGCGGCACGCCATCGAACACCCCAATATTGTCTGGGTTTGCCGACTCGGGCTGGAACTTTATTTTGTCTATGCCCTTAATCTTGCTTACGTCCTTGAACTCCACTACGGCAAACGTAGCAGTCTCAGATGGCAAGGCTGCACGGAATGTGATAGTGCCTTGCTTTGCACCTTGGGCATCGCGCGGAGTATAGACAATGGTGTTACCGTTGCGGACAACAGCCTTGCGAGCCTCTTGTGGAATCCAAGTGAGGAACAATGTCTCAGCTTCCTTCTCGTCTTCCACAAAATAGCTATACACCGTGGGGGTAAGCTTGTCAATGGCTTTCATTCTGAATGGGGTGCCAAGGATGTCATTCTTGGTAAACGCACCAAGAAACTGACGGAAATACTCAACCTGGTCAACACCGTTAATTGTAATACCGTCACCATTATCTTTCTTGTTGTCATCATCGTCAGAACATGCCGACAATGTCGTAATGGTGCATACGCCTACTATCGCAAGCATAATAACTGAAAAAATAGTCTTCTTCATACTCAAAATTATTAATTAATTCAATATTTCGGCTGTAAAGTTACGAAAAAACATTGGAAGTCGTAGGTCAATAAAGCAAAAATTTTGGTCAATAAAGATAAAAGTGACTTTTTCGCAGCACTTTTAACTTTATTGACCGATGGTTTTCTTTATTGATTAGGTGGTTTGCCCGATGTTTTGTAACTTTGCAGCGATATTTTGAATAATTCACTGAACTTTCGCTTTAATTATTAATTATTTTAATTCCATTCTTAATGACAAGCCCTTTCTCTCTATTCTGCTCTACACCTCTAAGGTCATAGATGCGCTCACTGTCTTTTGTATCTACTATAGCAGATTTCAGAGATGTCGGGGTGGCGATGTTCTTGAATTCCTTCCACACCTCGGCATTGCGGTAGGCCTGCTCCGAGCCTTCGGGCACGATGAGCGTTGCCTGCTCTGTGACAGGCGACTGGAATACCTCCCAAATGATGTTTCGCAGCGATGTGTGCGAGAGGTCGGCTTTCTTCAGGCTTGTGCCGCGGAACACCCAGTTGCCTATGCACTCCAAAGTCTCGGGGAAATCAATCTCCTCCAAGGCAGAGCAAAAATTGAACGTGTAGCTACTTATATTTGCGGAACGTGGTATGCTCACCTCCCTTAGTGATAATGTAAAGTTGTAGGACGCGTAATACGAGGTCGATGTAAACATATTATTCTTATATTTGATAAAATGATGAGGATGGGGGCTTTTGGGTGATGGTTTCATTTTATAGCGCTTTTCTTGCCAAATCAGAGCTCAAGTGCACCTAACTCTGCTCTCTGGCTTTACGAAAACGTGGTGTTAGGCCTACTATTGAGGCCGTGAAGGGTTGTGTTTAGGTGCTTGTAAGTGGATGTTTAGGACGAGTAGAGTGTGTTTTGGGTGGTTGTTGGGCAGTATGGTAGTGAGGTGTTTTTAGAGCCTGTGAGGGGCTTTTGATGTGGGAGGGTGGAATGTGCAGAATGGGTGGAAAAGGCTTGATTCGCCGTGAGAATGCCTGGGTGGGGCCGAAAGTGCTGCTATCTGCCTCGCAGGAGCATGGTGAATGGCAGCATGCTGGTTTGTGGTTGCAGAAGGGTATTCTGCCAGCCATGACGGAGGCAAATCGTCGAGTTGCCGATAGTTTCTCGTCGGCATCTCGATCGACGTTCGTTGCTCTTTCGTTCGTTTTTTGCTTGTTCCTCGTTCGGTCCTCGATAGGTCTTCGATAGACTAACGAATAACCAACGAGAGACGAACGAGAGACGAACGAGGACCTAACGAGAAGTTAACGGGAACCGAACGAGAAGCGATCGGGAAACCGTGGTCTCTCTGTC
This sequence comes from Prevotella sp. P4-119, assembly GCF_002251345.1. Taxonomy (NCBI): domain Bacteria; kingdom Pseudomonadati; phylum Bacteroidota; class Bacteroidia; order Bacteroidales; family Prevotellaceae; genus Prevotella; species Prevotella sp. P4-119. Next base: position 15,809 of record NZ_NPJB01000049.1, read on the forward strand.
GGGACCGGATGGTGTGTTGAATTACTTGTTTTGTAAACATAAGTGGCTTTTTAGTTGTAAATTATTTGTTTAACTTTTGATTTGAAGGTTTCTTTCTTGTTTTGGAAATCATCCTCGGCTTGAAATACAAATATACAACATGGCACCCACGGAATGCAAGAGTTTTGGCACTTTTTATATCGCCTATTAATTATATTTAACTAAAACCAGTATTGGTTTAACTTAAATTATAATACTTTATGCTGATTTAGCTGGATGAGTTTGGGTTGCTTCGCAAGAAATCTTTGGAGGAAATCTTTGATAAAATATGGCCTATGGCCAGAAATATTACGGATTTACAGAACCACGGAACTACGGATCTACAACACCCGAGCACCAACGCAAAAAATCCGTGTCATTCGATTTCCGACATTAAAAGGGGCTGCACACGGAGGTTCTGATAAAATAAAAGCGGCACTTTCTTGATGATGGAAAAGTGCCGCGGTGTTTGTTAATATCGCAAAGTCTTATTGATGCTGGCTGCGCAATAAGTCGTTGACGGTCTTTACAGGATTAAAAGTGCCAAGAGGAACTTCCACAAAGATTGTATTCCAATTGCTCATGGCACCATTCCAAAGGCCTGGGAGCTCAAGTGCCTGAAGCGGTTTTCCGTCTTTGGATTTCTGTGAGATGAATCCTGTGGTAGGATCTACAAAGTCGGGCAGATTGAAAGGCTTGTCCTGATAGTCTTTCACGGCGCAGACCAAATCGACTGGATTGAAATGTGTTCCCTTGGTAAACATTTCCATATAAGCGGTATTTGATTTGTCTATCTGTGAACTTTCCAGAATTTGCAGCGAAACGGTTCCGTCTTGGTTGTAGGTGAGGAAAGGACCACCTCCCGGTTCGCCTACATTTTTCACGACGCCACACACGCGCATGGGACGGTTGAGCTTCTTTTTGAGGTACATTACCAGTTCTGCATCTTCCAGTTCCTTGATGTTGTTTTTGCGGCAGCAAAGATCTTGTTGGACGAAACGGATGATTTCTTCAATCTGCTGGTGGTTGTAACAACCGGTTTCAAGCAGCTGTAGATAGTCGAAAGCGCGTTTCTGGAGCGTTACCAATACTCCTGCAATGATTTGTTTCCATTCCACTGTTTCGTCTTTCAGTCGGTCTGGAACTACATTATCTATGTTTTTGACGAATATGACATCGGCGCTGATCTCGTTCAGATTCTCGATAAGTGCGCCATGGCCTCCGGGACGGAACAACAGAGATCCGTCTTGGTTGCGGAACGGGGTACCGTCAGGATTGGCTGCAATGGTGTCGGTAGAAGGTTTTTGCTCTGAGAAACTGATGTCATAGCGGATTCCATATTTCTTTGCAAAAGAATCGGCTTTCATGGCTACGCGCTGTTTGAAGTAGTCCATGTGCTCATGGCTCACCGTGAAATGTACGTGAGCCTCGTTGTTAGAGGCAGCGTAGAGGGCACCTTCCACAAGATGCTCTTCCATTGGTGTGCGTGCTCCTTCCGGATAGTTGTGGAACAGCAGCATACCTTTTGGCAGTTGTCCGTAGTTGAGGCCTTCCGGTTTGAGCATATTTTCTACTACAGCTTTGTATTGTCCATCGGCTATGAGTTGGCTGATGCCTTTTCCATTGTTCTTGCGGCAGGCAGCATCAAGTTCGTTGTAGAAGGCGAAGTGGCTGATGTTGTCGAAGAATTTTTTCTCAAAGTCTGTTGTGGGGATATCATAGTCGGCATCGACAAAGGCAAACATGTCTTTGAACATACGGCTTGCGGCTCCAGAGGCAGGTACGAATTTGACTACTCTGTGGCCTGCTTTCTTGTAGCTTTCCCATGCCTCTATATATTTCTTCCGGTCAGCATCGCTGGGTGCCATGATACCATGCTGAATGCTAGCAGCAGCTTCAAGCTTCAGAAAAGGGAACCCTTTTTTGAATAGTTCAAGTTGTTTCTCTACTTGTGCTTCGTTGATTCCTTTTTGGGAAATCTGTTTTAGATCTTCTTGTGAATATTCCATAATATATAGGATTGTTAGTATTGAATTTGTTTTGATGCAAAGATAGGAATTATATTGCACACCACCAAAAAAGAATGATAAAAATATTTGGCTGTTTCGGTAAAATCAACTAATTTCGCATTTCATTTATAAAAACTTAATAGAACGGAAATATGATAGAAACAGGAATGAAACATACCAGTGAGCTGGTTGTTGACGAAAATGTAACAGCGAAGAAGATAGGTTCTGGAGATATGGAGGTATTGGCGACTCCAGCCATGATGGCGCTTATGGAAAATGCCGCCATGCTGGCTGTTGCTGATGTGTTGCCGGAGGGCAGTACTACAGTAGGCGGTCATATTGAATCTTCGCATCTTCGGCCGACAAAAATCGGCGAAACCGTAACGGCTACGGCAGAGGTGACCAAAGTAGATGGTCGGAAAATAGAATATGCTGTGAAAGCATTCTGCGGCGAACAATTGCTTGGTGAGGGCACTCATCTTCGCTTTGTTGTGGACCGGGAGAAATTCCTCTCAAAGCTGTAAGTCCATACGTCAAGAAAAAAAGAGAATCTCTATTCAAATTCAGAGATTCTCTTTTTGTTTATTGCATTATTTACCTAAATTTACCTTTCTTCAAAATATCAGAAAGGTGGTGATGATAGCCTGATGATGTTATTCTTGCATGAGAAATGATTTGAAATCTGCGAAATCTTTCGTCATGGGAATGCTCTTCTTTTCGCCTTTCATAAATGCAGCAAGACGTTCTGGAATGGTGATGTCGGTATGGAGGATGGCATCGACCTTCTCTTTGAACTTAGCAGGATGTGCTGTTTCCAAGAATACGCCAACCTCTCCAGGTTGCAATCCTTCCTTGAGTGCACGGTAACCACAGGCTCCGTGCGGATCCAACGTGTAACCATTATCCCGATAGCATTGTGTCATCGTCTCTTTGATTTGTTCGTCGGAATAGGTGGCACCGCTGATGTCTTGGCAGATATCCTGATGACTTCCCTTATAAAGGTCATAGATGCGTGCGAAGTTTGAGGGATCGCCCACATCCATCGCATTGGCCAAGGTCTGTACGCTGGTTTTTGGTTCGTATTTGCCAGTACAGAGATATTTATAGAAGATATCGTTGGCATTGTTGGCTGCGATAAAACGGCTGATGGGGAGACCCATCTTTTTGCCGAAGAGGGCAGAGCAGATATTGCCGAAGTTGCCACTGGGAACACAAGCCACCAGTTTATCAGCAAGTCCGCGCTCCTTCATGCGTGCATAGGCATTGAAATAGTAGAACGACTGTGGCAGAAAGCGCGCAACATTGATAGAGTTTGCCGATGTGAGGCGCATGTGCGCGTTGAGTTCCTGATCCATAAAAGCTGCTTTCACCAACGCCTGACAGTCATCAAAGACTCCATCAACTTCAATGGCTGTGATGTTCTGTCCCAAGGTCGTAAACTGTGACTCTTGTATTTTGCTGACCTTGCCTTTTGGATAAAGAACATAGACATGAATACCTTCAACACCGAGGAATCCGTTGGCAACGGCACTACCCGTGTCTCCACTGGTTGCCACGAGAACATTCACGCGGCCTTTCTTTTCTTTGCTGATGAAATACTGTAACAGACGAGCCATGAAACGTGCACCTACATCTTTGAATGCAAGAGTGGGACCATGGAAGAGTTCGAGCGAGTAGATGGTCGGTTCAACCTCTACCACAGGACAGTCAAAGGCTAAAGTATCATACACAATCTTCTTCAGCGCATCCGCCTCCACATCCTCACCGAAGAAGGCATCGGCAACAGTATAGGCGATTTCCTGAAATGAAAGTGTCTCGATATGGTCGAAAAACGACTGTGGTAATGCCTTGATCTTTTCAGGCATGTATAGACCTTTATCTTCTGCCAGACCTTTTACTACAGCCTTATGCAAGTCTGCGTTTGGCGTTTTTCCGTTTGTACTGTAATATTTCATTATATTTTCATCAGTTGGTTCATAAATTCATTGAGTTTCAACATCCCATAACTGCCGCTTACGCAACTCACCTCATCATAGTGTTCTACTGCGTCAGCCTCGATGCCAGGATGCCAGATCAGGAAGGGGACAGGTTCATCGACATGGATGCGCATTTCCACGGGAGTAGGGTGGTCGGGGAGGATAGCGATGCATACGGGTTCGTTCATTTGACATACGGCTTCATAAACGGGTTTGATAAGCCGTTTGTCAAGATAGTCAATGGCCCGCAGTTTCAGTTCGAGGTCGCCATCATGACCAGCTTCGTCAGTAGCCTCTACATGAACAAATACGAAGTCATCGTGTTGCAAGGCTTCAATAGCAGCCTGTGCCTTACCTTCGTAGTTGGTATTTGCCAAACCAGTAGCACCTTCTACGTTGACGATTTCCAGTCCGGCATAATGTCCTATGCCTCTGATCAGGTCAACGGCAGAAATCACGGTACCGCTCTTAACCTGTGGGTAGAGTTGTGTGAGTGGCTGCATGGAAGGTCGGTATCCACCGCCCCATGGCCAAATACTATTGGCCTGTCGTTCACCTTTTGCCGCCCTGTTGCGATTGAAAGGATGTGCGGACAGAATCTGCTGGGATTCTATGATGAGTCTGTTGATGAGTTCTGCCGTTTCCTCTGCAGTCATTCTTCCTGGTTCAACAGGTGCGTTGTCTTCTGCCTTCACCAATAGTTTCTCCCATGGTTCATTGGGATGGTCGTGTGGGGGAGCACAGACAACATGTTTTGAACCACCACGAATGACGAGCAGGTGACGGTATTGAATGCCAGTGATAAAGCGCACACGGTCATCTCCCAGGTATTTGTTGAGCTCTTGTATCAACACATCTGCATCAGCCGTTTCAAGGTTTCCGCCATTGTGTGTGATGATATTCCCATCCGCCAGCGAGATGATGTTGCACCGTAGCGCCAAGTCATCGGGATGCAGTTCATATCCGATAGAAGCAGCCTCAAGCGGGCCACGTCCTTCATATACCTTGTTGAGGTCGTATCCGAGAATGGACGTATTAGCTACTTCGCTACCCGGAGCAAATCCACTTGGGATGGTTTGCAGTCTTCCTGTCCGTCCCATTTTAGCCAAGCGGTTCATGTATTCAGGGCGTGCATATTCCAAGAGTGTTTTTCCACCAAGTCTTTCAACGGGGTGGTCAGCCATTCCGTCGCCCAATATGATGATATGTTTCAATGTGATTATATATTAGCAATTGACATGATGTTAGCAAACACACCTGCTGCAGTTACACCTGCACCAGCTCCATAACCCTGTATGAGCATGGGGTATTCTTTGTATCGTTCTGTCGTCAGCAGGACGATGTTGTTTGATCCTTCAAGACCATAGAAAGGATGATGTTCGCTGACGGCCTCCAACGACACTTTTGTCTTGCCCTTCTCCATGCTCGCCACAAAGCGCCAGCGTTTCTTCTCTTTTTCCAATATTTCACGGCGGCGCTCAAAGTCAGCATCAAGTGACGGTAGGCGCTTCCAGAAATCCTCCAGACTACCCTCGAAGAAATCATCTGGCATGAACAACTGTTTCACGACGTCGCTTTGTTCTACTCTATATCCTGCTTCGCGAGTAAGGATGACCAACTTACGGATAACATCCTTACCGCACAGGTCGATACGTGGGTCCGGTTCTGAATAGCCTTCCTCTTTGGCAAGTCTGACTGTTTCAGAGAAAGGTACGTCGGCTGCTATTGTATTGAAGATATAGTTAAGCGTACCAGATAATACCGCTTCGATTTTAAGGATCTTGTCGCCTGAATTTCTCAAGTCGTTGATGGTGCCAATGATAGGCAGTCCTGCGCCCACATTGGTTTCGAAGAGAAATTTCACGCCACGGCGCAGCGCAGTTTCTTTGAGTTTCGCATATTTTTCATACTCCGCAGAGGCAGCAATTTTGTTGGCTGTTACGACTGAAATATTGTGCTCCAGAAACGTCTGGTACAGTTCTGCCACTTCGCTGCTGGCTGTGCAGTCAACGAATACGGAATTGAAGATATTCATGCCCACCACTTCCTTGCACATTTTTGAAATGTTGCTGGGCTCCGACGCTTTCAGTTGCTCTTTGTAGTTGTTCAGGTCAAGGCCTTCTCGGTTGAAGATGGCATTGTGTGAACTGGCGATACCCACTACGTTAAGTTTCAGTTGGCGTGTATCGGCGAGTTCCTGATATTGTGATGCAATCTGTTGCAGGAGGTTACCTCCGACGGTTCCCACACCACACACAAACAAGTTGAGTACTTTGTATTCCGACAAGAAGAACGAGTCGTGCAGTACGTTGAGGGATTTACGCAGATATTTTGAGTGGACAACAAACGAGATGTTTGTTTCGGATGCACCCTGTGCACAGGCGATGACGGATATTCCGCTTCGTCCCAATGTACCGAAGAGTTTACCGGCAATACCAGGTGTATGTTTCATGTTTTCGCCCACGATAGCGATTGTAGCCAATCCGCTTTCAGCGTGCATGGGGAACATAGCTCCTGTTTTGATTTCTTTTGCAAATTCCTCGTTGAGTGTTTCAACGGCTTTGTCAGCATCCTCATCGCGCACACCTATTGACGTAGAGTTCTCAGACGATGCCTGCGACACCATGAATACCGAGATACCATTGTTTGCCAATGCTGTGAAGATGCGTCTGTTGACACCAATCACACCGACCATTGACAGGCCGGTAACGGTGATGAGTGTTGTTCCTTTGATGCTTGAAATACCCTTGATGGGTTTGCGGTCGTTTTCAATCTTGTCTTTGATGATCGTTCCGGGATCAGAGGGGTTGAATGTGTTTTTGACCTTGATAGGAATGTTTTTGACGCAAACCGGATATATGGTAGGAGGATATACGACTTTAGCTCCGAAGTTGCACAATTCCATCGCCTCGATGTAGGACAATTCGTTGATGGTATAAGCCGACTTGATGACGCGTGGGTCGGCTGTCATGAATCCGTTGACGTCAGTCCATATTTCCAACACGTCAGCATCGAGTGCTGCTGCGATAATAGAAGCGGTATAGTCGCTTCCGCCTCGTCCCAGATTGGTTGTCTCGTTGGTGTCTCTGTCTCTGCTGATGAAACCGGGCACCACAGGAACTGTCGTATTGAAGTCGATAGTAGCGAAAGTATCTTTCACCAGTTGGTTGGTGAGTTTGGTGTCGAGTGTATGTTTACCCTGTTTGTTGATGGTCTTGATGAAGTCGCGTGAATTCATTCGCTTACCGTTTTTGATAAGCGTCCCTACGATATGCGAGCTCAGGCGTTCTCCATAACTGACTATTGTGGCCTGCGTTTTTGCGCTGAGGTCATGTATGAGGAATACGCCATAGTAGATGGATCGCAACTGATCGAAGAGGTCGTTGAGTGTGCCGAGCAGCGCTTTTTTCGCCGTTTCGTCTTTGATGATGTTTTCCACCATGTGATGATGGCGTTTAACGATGTTTTCAAACTCCTCTTTATATTGTTCGTCACCGGTTAGTGCCTGTTGTGAAATGGCAATCAGTTTGTCTGTGATGCCTCCTAAAGCGCTGACCACGACAATGACGGGTTGGGTCTCTGACTCAACGATACTTTTCAAACTGAGAATACTCTCTATAGAACCGACGGAAGTGCCGCCAAACTTTAATACTTTCATACAGTATGCAAAAGTACGAAAAATCTCACAAATGCAAGCAAAAAAAAAGGAAAATCGTGAGATTTATTACCGATAGTGCAATAATTTGAGCCATTTTGTCGTTTAATAGGGTAGTATGAAGATTACCAGAAGAAACAGTGGCATTTCGCCATTCCGTCATATTTTAATGGTCACCGGCCTTTTTGGTGGCGTTCAGGCGGTTAATGTTGTCGCTTCACTTATCCGCAATAAGTGTGCGGCCTTGTTTCTTGGCCCTGACGGTGTAGGTGCTCTTTCGTTGCTCAATACGTTGGTCAATATGTTGGTCCAGCTTTGTGGCATGGGTGTGTCGTTGAGTGGCGTCCGTCGTTTGTCGTCGGCTTTTGACGAAGGGAATGTGCAACGCATTCGGAGCGTATGGTCTGTACGGTTGTTGACGATATCCGGCGGATCGTTAGGGTTGGTTGTCTGCGGTCTGATGGGGCATTGGCTGTTGTCGCCAGCAGTCTTGTTGATGATCGTCTGTTCAGGTGAGTTGGCAATCCTCAAAGCCGCCCGTCGCCTTCGTTGGTTGGCCTTGTCGCAGATCGTCTCCGTATTGTCGAGTCTCTTGCTGACCGTACCTCTATATATATATTATGGAGCGTCATCCATCGTAGCGGTAGTGGTTTTAACAGCATTAGCAGCCCTGTTGCCCGTACTTTTTTGTTCGTTGCGCGTATGTCCGTTGCAGTTTCCAAAAGGCAATACCCTGTTTCCCTTGTCAGAAATGCGCTACATGCTTCGTTTAGGAATGGCCTTTACCTTGGCAGCTGTAATAGGTGCAGCATCAGAATATGGTATTCGTGTGTGGCTTCAAGGCGAAGCATCTTCGCAGGTGGTAGGATGGTTTAGTTCAGCCCAATTGCTTACAGCAGGTTATATGGCCATTTTGTTTTCCGCTTTAGAACAGGATTACATGCCTCGTCTGTCAGCAACCTCTGACCATCGTGCGGCTTCAGGAATAGTGCGCCGTCAGTTGTTGGTGTTGACCGGTTTGACAATTCCGTTAGTCTTGATCGTTATGGTGTTGTTGCCGTGGTTAGTACCATTGTTGCTTTCTTCATCGTTTCTGCCTATTGTTCCTCTTGCCCGTTGGTGGGCAGGCGCGATGATACTTAAGTCGGCAACACTTCCTGTTGCTTATCTCACCTTAGCGCGAGGCCGTTCGCTTGACTATCTTCTTTTGGAGACGGTCTATTATGTGTTTTTTGTGATTTCAGTTATTGTCGGATGGCATTATTCCGGACTTTCGGGTGTGGGTGTCGGAATCTTTATAGCCCATGTTTTCGACTTATTGCTCATCCATATTTATGCCAGAAATCAGTTTGACTTCCGGCTTTAGAAGCGGAAGTCAAGCTGAAGATCTACAAAATTGTAGTTGTGTTTGTCAGGATTGACAATCGTTCTGTCGTTGACGCGGGCATATTCCATGTTGACCTGCAGGTTTTTGCAGAAAACATAGTTCATACCCATTTCGTACATGGTTTTTGACGAACTCCATGATTTATCCTGTCGGTACATATTGTATCGTGCTTTGGCATAGAGTTTCTTGGGAATAACAGGTGCAATACCGAATGCGTAGAGACCGTCGGCTTTATCGCCAAGGTTTTTGCCAGGAGCCGCTGCACCCTGACTGTGGATGTATTCTGACCGGAAAGTCCAGTCGTTCTTGCTGTATTCAGCCGATAGCGCATAACGGTTTTTTGTGCCTACGCCCGCTCTGCTTCCAGTCCATCCGAAAGCACCTATGCGAAGCCCTTCAACCGGCATCAGCCAAAGTCCTCCGATAATATCTTTTCTGTTGTCAGCATCTTTTGTGTTGATACCTTCGCCATTATATACTCCCACCTGATAGTGTAACAGATAGCGTCCGGCTTTGTTTTTTAGCAAATCACCCTGCAGTTGGACGCCGATGTCACGTCCTCCTGCCGATTTCTCTCCCGTCCGGTCTCCGTAGCCCACGAGGTTGTTGATGACGAGGGCATAGGAGTAGAAACCTTGGTCGATGGGGTTTGTAGGACTTTCAAAGGTGAAAGCACGTTTGAATTGTCCTGCTTTGACTCGTATTTCTCTGTATTTCTGCCATTCCGCATAGAGGTCAACAAGAAAGGCAGACGATCCGCTTCCTTGGAATTGTGCACGCCATGCCACGTCGCCGATTTTTCCATCGAGCATGAGCCTTAGCAGTCTGATGTTGAAGGTGTTTGAAGCATTCTTTTCTGTGATGATGTTTCCCTCTTCATCTGTTGTTGTGCGGTAGGGGTCTTGAGCCTGATACTGCAACATTCCATATCCGCTGAGTTTGATGTCTTTGACCCATTGTGGAAGTTCTACGGAAACGGTTTTCTTTTCCTGTTTGTTTTCCTGTGCTTTGATGCCGAGTACGAACAACGAGGCTGTGAGAAGCAAAACGATTTTTCTCATATTCTTAATTATGATCTTCTGGTTAGTAATACAACATTTTCTACGTGAGGAGTGTGTGGAAACATATCTACGGGCTGCACCTCGTTGACCGTATAGGCCACGTCGAGCAATTGTAGGTCGCGTGCTTGAGTGGCAGGATTGCAACTCACATATACGATACGTTGTGGCGCAGCATTCAGAATGGTGTTTACAACATCAGGGTGCATTCCTGCTCTTGGTGGGTCTGTCACGATAACATCGGGTCTGCCGTGTTGTTGGATAAACTCATCGGTCAGAATATCTTTCATGTCCCCTGCATAGAACAGGGTATTGCCAATGCCGTTGATGCAGGAATTGACCTTGGCGTCTTCAATGGCTTCTGGCACATATTCGATACCGATGACTTTGCTGGCTTTGGCAGCAACAAAGTTGGCAATGGTTCCCGTACCGGTGTAAAGGTCGTAGATCAGGGGCGCTTCGTTGGGCGTCTGTCCGTTAACAGGCATGAAAGCGAACTCTCTGACAACGGAGTAAAGGTGGTAGGCCTGTTCGGTATTGGTTTGGTAGAACGATTTCGGTCCCACCTTAAACCGCAGGTCTTCCATGGTTTCGAAGATGTGGTCGTTGCCTTTGAACACGATAACATCCTGATCACCTATGGTGTCATTACATTTCTGGTTGTTGACATAGAGTAATGCTGTGATTTGCGGGAATTTATCTGCCACGTGTTGCAGAAGTTCTGCAGCCCGTTGTTCATCACCTTTTTCATCATAGTGGAACTGAATGATGACCATCCATTCGCCCGTATTGGAGTTGCGTACGATGACATCTCTCAAGAGTCCGGTTTGTGCTCTGAGGTCAAAGAAAGTCATCTCGTGGTTTAGTGCATAATCGAAAATCTCGTTTCTGATTTCGTTTTGCAGATGGTCCATCAGCCAACATTTCTCAATGGGCAGTATTTTGTCGAAGGCACCTGTAATATGGAATCCTATGGCGTTGCGCTGGAATTGCAGTCCGCTACTGATTTCTTCGTTGGTCAGATAACGTTTATTACAACATCCGAAATCGAGTTTGTTGCGGTATTCCTGTGTTTTTACCGAACCGAGGATAGGACGGAAGTCGGGTAGGTTGATTTTGCCAATGCGAGTCAGTTGGTCTTTCACCTGTTGTTGCTTCATTTTCAGTTGTTCCTCGTAGGGGAGCTGCTGCCATTTACATCCTCCGCAGGTGCCGAAGTGTTGGCAGAATGGTTTTGTTCGGAGGGGACTTTCCTCATGGAAGCGTATGATTTCAGCCTCCATAAAACTATGTTTCTTTCTTCTGACCTGTAAATCCACTACATCGCCGGGAACAGACCAAGGCACGAAGACAACCATATCGTTGACCCTTGCAACACATTTTCCTTCTGCTGCAAAGTCTGTGATGGTGATGTTTTCGAGTATGGGTAATGCCTTTTTCTTTCTTGTCATATTGTTGTATTTCTTGTCTGTTATTGTCTGATATGACGGACAAAGTTAATGCAAAAATTAGAAATATCCAAAAATGTGAATAAAATATGATGTTTTGAGAGAAAATTGGCTCTGCTCTCGGCTTCGGGATGCCATGACCTTTGGTCTTGTCTTCTTTGTCTCGGCAAAGCCATAAAGCGAACTTTTATGGCTCTGCTCTCGGCTTCGGGATGCCATCGGGAAGTGTTCGGGATACGTTTCCGCCATGAGTCCGTTATAAGTCCGTAGTAATTCCCATAACCAAGCAGACCCTGTTGCGTGTTATTGTGGAGGTGCATGGGAACAGAATGAGGCTTTTAAGGTTCGACCTTTTGCAGAATAAGCCGATAGCTTGAAAATATCAGCGCCTTTGTTGGGAATTATAATATATTTTTCTTATCTTTGCAGTTCAAACAATATGAAAGAGCAAATTAGACATATAATCGGTTTTTTCCGTTACGGACTATGGCAATTGAACGAAGACGATACGACTCCGTTCAAGTGGATTATGATAGAGATCCTTAAGAAACTCGTACTCGCCATTCGCTTCTTTACAGCCAAACGCGTGGTGAATAAGGCGGCGGCGCTGACTTATTCGTCTCTGTTGGCTATTGTGCCTATCCTGGCAGTGGTCTTTGCCATTGCCCGTGGTTTTGGATATAATAAATATATTGAGGTGTGGTTTCGTGATGCTTTGCAGTCCCAGCCACAGGCAGCCGAGGTTATCATAGGCTTTGTAAACAGCTATTTGGTACATACGAAAAGCGGCATTTTCCTTGGTATTGGCCTGCTGTTCATGCTCTATACCGTTTTGATGCTGGTGAGTAATGTGGAACAGGCATTTAATGAGATTTGGCAGGTGAAGAAACCACGCACCATTTTCCGTACCTTTACGGATTATCTTGCCATGTTCTTCTGTTTTCCCATCCTTATTGTCCTGACCTCTGGATTGTCAATCTTTATGGCGACTATGGTCAACGAGATGGATGATTTCATGTTGTTGACTCCTGTGGTAAGGTTTCTGATAGACATGGTGCCGTATGTATTGATGTCGGGCCTCTTTATCGCCTTTTATATCTTTATGCCCAATACGCATGTAAAACCAATGTGTGCCGTCGTGCCAGGTATTCTTGCAGGTATTGCGATGCAGGGCGTGCAGATCTTCTATATTCATGCTCAAATGTTTCTGTCGAGTTATAATGCCATCTATGGTTCTTTTGCAGCCTTACCTTTGTTTATGCTCTGGTTGCAGATTTCCTGGACCATCTGTCTTTTTGGCGTAGAACTCTGTTATACGAATCAGAATCTCGATTATTATGATTATGATGCCAATACAGGCGAAATAAGTTATCGTTACCGAGTCATGATGTGTGCTCTGTTGATGAGTTGTGTGGCGCAACGCTTCAAACAAGGAGGTCGGCCTTTGACCGCTCTCGACTTGCGTAAGCGCACCCGTTTGCCCATACGTATTGTCAACGATTTGCTTTATAAGTTGATTGATGCCAAATTGCTGCTGGAGGTATCTGCCGACGAAAAGGGTGAGACATCTTCCTTTATTCCAGCCCATGACTTGCGTAGCATGACGGTAGGCACTATGGTTGACCATTTGGAGAGTGTAGGCACTTGGAAGATAGAACTTGATGTCAGCGCACTCTTCACGGAACAATGGAGTAAAACTTTGGAAATTCATACGGAGTACCTGCATCAATTGCGCAATATTCCGTTGGAAGACCTGGCAAAAGTTCAGTAGAGCAGGCGGGTCTGAAAGCAGAAACTTTCGATGTGCTTGTCTGCTAAAGAAAAGAATGTTTGAAAAGAAAGGTAATTAATAACGTAATTTTTTAAAATTTTATAAACAACAGGTTTTTGCTTCAATAAAAACGATATAAGTATCTGAATAATAATATAGTATGTTTTTAAAGACTGGCGATTCACGCGTTTGTTGTGAAAAAGGGATTTGATGTAAAATCTTAAAAATTGCACAAAGTTGTTAAATATTTATGAAAAAAGTTGTGCTGTCTGAAAAAAATATGCTAATTTTGTAGCTAAATAATAACCGCTATTACATTTACAGTTATGGCTAAGTATAATATCACAGAAAAAAAAGAACACGAGGCGAAGTATCGGAGTCTAGTTAATCCTGAAATGATGGACACTCTGAAAGAAAAAATCCTTCGCATTATTGTAATTCAGGAAAAGTACAAGGACAAAGAGTATTCTGCCAAACAACTGGCAATGGACCTTGGAACAAACACACGTTATGTGTCAGCAGTCATCAACGTGAAGTTCCATACCAATTACTCTTGCTTTGTTAACAAGTACAGAATCGACGAGGCCATGTCACTCATGGTTGACCGACGTTATCAGAAGCTCACCATGGAGCAAATCAGCGACATGGTAGGATTCTCTAACCGTCAGTCATTCTATGCCTCTTTCTATCGCATCATGAATATGTCGCCAAGAGAGTATCGTGTGAAGTTCCTTGAACAACACCCCTCTCAGAAAGTAGAGAATCAGAAGAAAGACAGATCGTCGAAATGATCCAATACGAAGACGAACACTTCGCAGACATACAGCTGTTGCGCTACCGACTGAATGGTTTTGAGCAACTCAGCAAGCGTCAACAGCTGTATGTCTATTATCTTTCGCAAGCTACACTCTACGGACGCGATATTACATTCGACCAGTTTGGACGATATAATCTTCGCATACGCAAAATGCTGGAAGCTGTCTATACCTCCGATAGGATAGATCGCGATAATGATAATTTCCGGGCTTTGGAAGTTTATCTCAAGCGGGTGTGGTTTTCAAGCGGAATTTATCACCACTACGGCACAGAAAAAATGATTCCGGAATTTGACGAATGTTATTTGCGTCAAGTTTTGGAACAGATAGATTTAACCTCTTTGCCGTTATGTGAAGGGGAAACGGTCGGACAGTTGTGCGATGAATTGTTTCCCGTGATTTTTAATCCTGAAATTCTGCCCAAACGAGTCAATCAGGCTGACGGTGCAGACCTTGTCACAACCTCAGCATGCAACTACTACCAAGGTTTGACGCAGACGGAAGTGGAAGACTTCTATCATGCGCAGAAACGCGATTATAAAGGTCAGCAACCTCCTTCTTTTGGACTTAATTCCACTCTTGTGAAAACTCCACAAGGAATAGAGGAGCAGACATGGTGTGCTGACGGGAAATACGGTAAGGCTATCAAACAGATCGTCTATTGGCTTGAAAAAGCCAAGGATGTGGCAGAAACCCCACAGCAGGAAGAGGTGACAACAGCCCTTATACAGTATTATAAGAGTGGTAATCTGCAAGATTTCAACGACTACTGTATCAAGTGGGTGAAATGTCACGAAGGCGACATCGACTATGTCAACGGATTTATTGAGGTCTATGGCGATCCGCTCGGCCTGAAAGGTTCATGGGAAGGTATTGTGGAATATACAGACAAGGAAGCCACACGTCGCACCAAACTCATAAGCGACAATGCACAATGGTTTGAAGATCACTCGCCCGTGGATCCGCAATTCCGCAAGCCGAAGGTGAAAGGCGTCATGGCAAAGGCTATCTGTGCTGCCATGCTTGGCGGCGATGAATATCCCTCAACCGCCATTGGCATCAACCTACCTAATGCCGACTGGATTAGAGCACAATACGGCAGCAAGAGTGTTACCATTACCAATATTACTGATGCTTACAATAAAGCATCGCTGGGCAATGGATTCAAAGAGGAATTTGTTGTTGACAAAGCAACTCTTGACCTCATCAAAAAGTATGGAGACCGTTGCGACGAACTGCATACAGACCTTCATGAATGTCTCGGACACGGAAGTGGACAACTCTTACCCCATACAGATCCCGATGCACTCAAGGCTTACGGCAGTACTATAGAAGAAGCACGCGCCGACTTGTTCGGACTTTATTATATAGCCGACAAGAAATTGATAGAACTCGGGCTTCTTCCCGATGATGAGGCTTATAAAGCCCAGTATTACAGTTATGTGCTCAACGGACTGCTTACGCAACTCATCCGTATCCAGCCCGGACAGCAGATAGAAGAGGCTCACATGCGCAACAGGGCACTCATAGCCAGGTGGTGTTATGAGAAAGGCGATGCAATCAGTCTTGAGAAGTGCAACGGAAAAACATACGTACGTATCACCGATTACCCACAGCTTCGCCAACTTTTCGCACAACTGCTTGCCGAAGTACAACGCATCAAGAGCGAGGGCGATTATGAGGCAGCCAGACAATTGGTGGAGCAATATGGTGTGAAAGTCGAACCCACACTTCATCGTGAAATACTCGAACGTTACCAGCAACTGGGGTTGGCCCCTTATAAAGGATTCATCAATCCCATACTCAACCCTGTGTTAGGGGCTGACGGGGAGATAGATCATATTGAGATTGACTATAGTGAAGGCTACGCCCAACAGATGCTACGATACAGTAGTGACTACGGTACGCTGATATGAGTTCATCAAAATAAAGACAAGTGGAAAAACAACAAGTAATAGATAAAGTTCGCGAAATCAAACAGTCGTTCCGATTGATTATGGACGGACAGACTTCCCAGTCGATGCGCGACAAAGGCTCTGACTATAAACTCAATTGGGGAGCGTCAATCCTTATGCTGAAAGAAAAGGCCGCAGAAATAGGACAGGATTACGACCTCGCCATTGAATTGTGGAAAGCTGACGTGAGGGAATGTAAAATCTTAGCTACCATGCTGATGCCTCCCGATGAAATATGTGCTGAAGTGGTGGATATCTGGATGGAACAGACCCATAACCAGGAAATTGCTGAACAAGCCACATTCAACCTCTATCAGCATCTGCCCTTTGCCGCACAGAAAGCCTATCAGTGGATTGCCTCTCCACAACCACTCCACCAGTTGTGTGGCTTCCATGTGCTCACACGCCTTTTTATGAAGGGACAAGAACCTAACGAAAGAGGTATTAACGAGTTTATAGACCAAGCACTTGTAGCCCTGCAAGGCGACAATCTGGCGGTTAAGAAGGCTGCCCTTCAGACGATGACGCGTTTTGCCGACCTTGGACTTGTCTATGAAAGATTGGCCAAAAGTGCATTAAAACAAATAGAAATAGACATTTTTTAAACGATATAGGCATAATCTCGATAAAATGTCGTAACTTTGTGCGGTTTTAAACTGCAACTGTCATGAAAGAGAACGTGAAAGAAACGGTAACGCAGATCTTAGACAATTATCTGGCACAGAACAACAGGCGTAAGACTCCTGAGCGATATGCTATTCTGGAAACTGTCTATGCTATGAACGGATATTTCACACTCGATGAACTTGGAAAACGACTCGCAGAAGAACGTAGATTCCCAGTTAGTAGGGCAACACTCTACAATACTATCAAGCTATTTCTCAAACTGCGACTTATAATAGAACATCATTTCCAAAAACAGGTAACTTATAGTGCCGCATACAACAAAGGTGGACAGTTCTTTCAGATTTGCACCCTGTGTGGAAAAGTGACTGATGTGAAGGCGACAGCGCTCGTGAAGGCAGTCGAATCCATGCGGCTGCGACGGTTCAAAAAAGACAGTTACACATTATATATCTATGGTGTGTGTAGCAGTTGTCAGGCCAAACTAACGATGGAGAAGAAAAAACAAGAAAATAAAGAATCAAAATAATCCGAAACAATGAATCAAGGTAAAGTTGACGTCCTGCTTGGTTTGCAGTGGGGCGATGAAGGTAAAGGTAAGGTGGTCGATGTATTGACCCCACAGTACGATGTAGTGGCACGTTTCCAAGGTGGTCCTAATGCTGGTCACACGCTGGAGTTCGAAGGTCAGAAGTATGTGCTACGCAGCATCCCCTCCGGTATCTTCCAGGGTGGAAAGGTGAATATCATCGGCAATGGCGTAGTGCTCGCTCCAGACTTGTTCATGGAAGAAGCCAAGGCGCTTGAAGCCAGTGGTCATGAACTGAAAAACCGTCTTCATATTTCAAAGAAGGCTCACCTCATCATGCCCACACACCGTGTTCTTGATGCCGCTTATGAGGCTGCAAAGGGTAAGAATAAGGTAGGAACCACAGGAAAGGGAATTGGACCGACCTATACTGATAAAGTATCACGTAACGGTCTCCGTGTAGGCGACATCCTTGAAAACTTTGAAGAGAAATATGCTGCTTGTAAGGCACGCCACGAAGCCATCCTCCGTTCTTTGAACTTCGAGTACGACATTACTGAAGTGGAAAAGAAATGGCTGGAAGGTATAGATTATCTTCGCCAGTTCCATATCGTCGATTCTGAACATGAAATCAACAACCTGCTGAAGAGCGGCAAGAGCGTACTTTGTGAAGGCGCTCAAGGCACTATGCTTGATGTGGATTTCGGCTCATACCCCTTTGTGACTTCTTCTAATACCATTTGTGCTGGAGCATGCACCGGACTCGGTATCGGTCCAAACAAAATAGGAGATGTATTTGGAATCATGAAAGCATACTGCACACGTGTCGGAGCAGGACCATTCCCCACAGAACTCTTTGACGAAACAGGTAAGCGCATCCGTGACCTCGGTCACGAATATGGTGCTGTGACCGGTCGTGAACGCCGCTGTGGATGGATTGACCTTGTGGCCTTGAAATATGCTATCATGGTCAATGGTGTTACTAAACTCATCATGATGAAGAGTGATGTCCTCGACGGATTCGACACCATCAAGGCTTGCGTTGCCTATAAGCAGAATGGACAGCAGATTGACTATTTCCCCTATAATATTGAGGAAAATATTGAACCGGTCTATGAGGAACTTCCAGGATGGAAAACCGACATGACTCAGTTTACCAGCGAAGAGCAGTTCCCACAAGCATTCAACGATTATATCAAATTCCTGGAAGCCCAACTTGAGACTCCCATTCAGATTATCTCAATCGGTCCAGACCGAGCACAAACCATCGTAAGAAAATAAATGGCACAGAAACCAAATATTCCAAAGGGAACGCGCGACTTCTCTCCCATAGAGATGGCTAAGCGCAATTATATCTTCAACACCATCCGTGAGGTCTATGCACTTTATGGATTCCAGCAGATTGAAACCCCTGCCATGGAAACGCTGCAAACACTCATGGGGAAATATGGCGAAGAGGGCGACAAACTGCTTTTCAAAGTGCTGAATAGTGGTGACTGCCTGTCAAAGGTAAGCGATGAAGAACTCGCAGAGCGTAATGCACTCCACTTGGCATCGAAAATGTGTGAAAAGGGATTGAGGTACGATCTTACCGTGCCTTTCGCACGTTACGTTGTGATGCATCGCGACGAACTTCAACTTCCTTTCAAGCGCTATCAGATTCAACCCGTTTGGCGCGCAGATCGTCCCCAGAAGGGCCGTTATCGTGAGTTCTATCAATGTGATGCTGATGTGGTGGGTTCCGACTCTTTGCTCAACGAGGTGGAACTGATGCAGATCGTAGATACGGTATTCAGCCGTTTCGGTATCCGTGTTCAGATTAAGATCAACAACCGTAAGATTCTCACGGGAATTGCTGAAGTAATCGGTGCTGCCGATAAGATTGTTGACATTACCGTTGCCATCGACAAACTCGACAAGATCGGTATTGACAATGTGAATGAGGAACTCCGTCAAGACGGACTCAGCGACGCACAGATAGAAAAGTTGCAACCTATTATCTCCTTGACAGGAAGTAATGATGAGAAGCTCAATACCATCGCTGGTGTTCTGGCTGAGAGCGAAACAGGATTGAAAGGTGTAGAGGAAACTCGCTATATTCTTGAAACGCTCAAAACAATCGGACTGAACAACGAAATCCAGCTCGATCTGACACTTGCCCGTGGCCTGAACTATTATACCGGTGCCATCTTCGAAGTCAAAGCTCTCGATGTGCAGATTGGTAGTATTACAGGTGGTGGACGCTACGATAACCTTACTGGCATCTTCGGAATGCCAGGACTTAGCGGTGTCGGCATATCGTTTGGAGCAGACCGCATCTATGATGTCCTCAACACACTCGATCTCTATCCAAAAGATTCCATTAACGCTACACAACTCCTCTTCATCAATTTCGGTGAAAAGGAAACAGCCTATTGTCTGCCCCTCGTCACTAAGGCTCGTCAGGCAGGTATTCGTACCGAAATGTTTCCTGATGCTGCCAAGATGAAGAAGCAGATGAACTATGCCAATGCCAAGCAGATTCCGTTTGTTGTCCTTGCAGGAGAAAACGAGATGAACGAAGGTAAGGTGACGTTGAAGAACATGATAACAGGCGAACAGCAGATGGTTTCTGGTGATGAACTGGTGACTATCGTTAAGGCTTGAACCTCAATCCGATAAAAAAGTTGAATGATGAAAAAGATTGGACGTTGGTTTATGCTTGCCGTCATGTTTTGCGTGGTATGTGCCTTCCAAGCCGACCATGTGACCACCATATTTATCATAGGTGATTCAACGGCTGCACAGAAAGACCTTTCTACAGGGTCACCAGAAAGAGGGTGGGGAATGGCTCTGCAATGTTATTTTGATTCTACCTTTGTACGAGTTGATAACCATGCTGTCAACGGACGTTCTTCTAAGAGCTTTATCAACGAGAAACGCTGGGATAAAGTATTGTCGCTCCTCAAACCAGGAGACTACGTCATTATCCAATTTGGTCACAACGATGAGAAACCTAAGGCCGACCGTCATACAGACCCAGGCTCTACTTTCGATTACAACTTGGCAAAGTTTGTAAGAGAAACGCGTGAAAAAGGGGGAATCCCCATTCTGATGAATGCAGTAGTACGACGCAATTGGCTTCCTGCCGATCAGGCTCAGACTGCAAAACCTGTTGGACAGAAAATCGACGATGAGAATCTGCGCAATACGGTGGCTACAGGAAAGGTTACCTCCGCAGCGAAAGCTAAACGCAAGAAGAAGAAAACTGCCGTCGAACTCCCTCACGTACTTGTAGATACTCATGGTCTCTATATCGTTGCACCACGTGATGTTGCGCAGCGTATGAATGTCCATTTCGTAGATGCTAACCGCATTACCCACCTGCTTGAAGATTCGTTGGGTGAGGAAGGTTCTAAGAAACTGCACATGATTTACGCGCCAGGTGAACATCCAGCCATCCCTCAAGGTAGGCAGGACAACACCCATTACAATATCTATGGTGCCCACATGGTAGCCCAGCGACTGGCAGATGCACTCTGCAAAGAGATTCCCCTCTTGTCGCGTTACCGTACGTCTGGCGATGTATGTAATTTGGAAAAAACGAAACACTAAAAAATAAAATCCTGCATATTCTTGCGGGATTTAATTTTTATGTGTATCTTTGCCATTGAATCAAATAAAAAACTAAACGAATACTAATATGAAGAAAAAGTTTATTTGTGCCGTTTGTGGATATATCTACGAAGGCGACGCTGCCCCTGAAAAGTGCCCCATCTGTAAGGCTCCTGCATCTAAGTTTACCGAACTGAAAGACGATGCAGAAATGACTTATGCCACAGTTCATAAGATTGGAGATGGAAAACCCGAAGGTGTGAGCGAAGAGATGATTCAAGACCTGCGCAACCATTTCAATGGTGAGTGTGGAGAAGTGGGAATGTATCTTGCCATGTCTCGTCAGGCAGACCGTGAAGGCTATCCCGAAATTGCTGAGGCTTTCAAGCGTTATGCTTTCGAAGAGGCTGAGCATGCTGCTAAGTTTGCAGAGCTCCTTGGAGAGTGTGTTTGGGATACCAAGACCAATCTGGAGAAGCGTGCAGCTGCAGAGGCTGGAGCTTGTGAGGACAAGTTCCGTATTGCCAAGAATGCTAAGGTAGCTGGTTTTGACGCTATCCACGATACCGTACACGAAATGGCTAAAGATGAGGCTCGCCATGGTGCAGGCTTCGCAGGACTGCTGAAGAGATATTTTGGCAAATAAGATTTCCATCTGACTTGTCAAAAGTTCGGAAGATTCCATGGCAACAAATTATTTTTAGCTGTGGATGACAATAAACATAATGAATATCCGTTTTGTCTAATGATGAAACGGATATTTATTTTCTGTATAACCCTTGCCATGATGGTTGCTGCTTGCTCCGATGAAGAGAAGTATTCGACTACCAATACTGATGTGTTGACATTTTCCGTTGACACTCTGAAGATGGACACGGTGTTCAGTACTATTCCTTCATCTACCTATTCTTTTTGGGTCTATAACCGTTGTGACGCCTCTCTTCTTATAAATCGTGTCGCCCTTGAAAAGGGCACACAGGGATTTCGCGTCAATGTTGATGGCGAATATCTTGACGGGGAGCTAAATGGGGTAGAAGTCCGCAAGGGTGACTCCCTTTGTGTATTTGTAGAACTTACCGCACCCAAGTGTGGACAAACAGATGTGCAACCCATTGGCGACTGTCTGGTGTTCTACCTTTCCCATGGAAAGCAACAGAAGGTTCCTTTGCGGGCTCATCAGTGGGATGCTGACATTCACGACCAGTGGGATGTTAACGGAAATGTTACGCTGGATAGTCCGTGTCCTATCATTATACGGAAAGGATTGCATATTGCAACGGGAGCCAAGCTGACGCTTCGGTCTGCGCAACTTTTCTTTCATGATGGTGCTGGCATTGACGTGGAAGGCAGTCTTCAAGCTTCAGAATGCCTGTTTCGTGGTGACCGCCTCGATGCCATGTTTGATGATTTGCCCTACGACCGTGTTAGCGGACAATGGAAAGGTATTGTCTTGGCACCCAATGCCAAAGGTGAATGGACCGACTGTGTGATTCGCAATGCCACCGATGCGCTCCAGTTAGGTTCGAATGCGGAAGCCACACTCTTGCGCACATCTGTTCACAACAGCAGTGCATCAGGTATCTTTTCAGAAGGAGCACATCTCGCCTTGACTCATTGCCGGCTGACCAATGCTGGCGGATGCTGTTTAGAGGCAAAGGGTGGGAGTGTGACAGCTGACCATTGTACTTTTGCACAGTTCTATCCCTTCTCGGCTGATCGTGGTGAGGCCTTCCGAACCATCAAAGCTTCTGTAGCCTGCACCCATTCGCTGATGACAGGATACGATGATTTAGTATTTAGTGCAGAAGGTTCCGATCTTCATTTCTCCCATTGCATGATTCGTAGTGATCAACCTTTGATGGGCGATACCTTTACTGATATAGTATGGGAGGGGACGGATGACGAAAATGGCGGAAAGTCACATTTCCGCCTTGTGGATGAAACTATTCAAAGTTATGATTTTTCGTTGTTGCCCACTTCGCCAGCCTATCAACTCGGCATTGGTGACATTCGTGAGAAAACAACAAGTTCAGAACCTTAATACCATTTTTCTCGTGTCGTGCGGCATCATGGTGTTTAGTATTCAGTAAATGATAACGGCATTAATGCTTTGATGCTGTCAAACACATAGATGTGTTTTTTACCATAAAGCAAAATTCTGACTGGGCGTTTGAAGCGAGTCTCCGTCTCGATGATGGCTTGCCGGCAAGTGCCACATGGACTGATTGGTTCTTCCAATAGTTCGTGGTTTTCTTTTCTTGCAGCAATGGCAAGTGTGGTGACGGCTTGATCGGGGAAGGCTGCCCCCGCAGCAAACAGCGCCGATCGTTCTGCACAGATGGTGACAGAGAAGGCGGCATTTTCTTGATTGCATCCTCTCACCGTCATGCCGTTCTCCAACCGTAGCGCAGCACCAACTGAGAAATGCGAATATGGTGAGTATGAATGCTCTGTCTGTTCTATCGCCATCTTGACGAGTTGCTGGTCCTCTTCAGGCAATTCGTCAATTTGAGCGAGTTGAATGTCAATATTCAAGGTTATCTTTTTCATAATGTATAGGATTTTGTTGCAAATATAATATTTTTTCTTTATTTTTGCAACAGAATTAGGAAAAATAACACACATGAGACGAATAAGCATTGGAGTGGCTCTCTTGTTGCTGTTGCCGTTTACGTCTGTGGCACAGATCAAGTGGAACACACGCTATCAGGAATATTTCGACCGCTACAAGGATCTCGCCATCGAACAGATGAAGAAACATCGCATTCCCGCCAGTATCACGCTGGCACAAGGAGTGTTGGAGTCGGGTGCAGGTTATAGTGAATTGGCTCGTAAGGGTAATAATCATTTTGGCATTAAGTGTCACGGTTGGACTGGTCGTACCACTTATCACGATGATGATGAGCGCAATGAATGTTTCCGTGCTTATGACAATGTTTATGACAGTTATGAGGACCATTCTGTCTTTTTGGTGAGTAGTCGCCGTTACAGTTCCTTGTTCCGACTCAACCTGAAAGACTACAAGGGTTGGGCCCATGGCTTAAAGTCGTGTGGCTATGCCACCAATCCGCGTTACGCCGCTCAACTGATAGATATCATCCAGTTATACAAACTCTATCAGTACGACGAAGCACGCAAATACAACCGTTATAATGAGTATCAAACCCATCAGCCTACTTCATTGATGCATACTATTCATTCCTTTAATAAAAACTATTATGTTGTTGCTAAAAAAGGAGATACGTTTGCGTTGATTGGTAAGGAAGTTGGTGTTTCTGCGCGTAAGTTAGCATCTTTCAACGAACTTTATGTTGGTGCAGAATTAGAGGAAGGCACTTATGTGTGGTTGCAAAAGAAGCGTCGTAACGCACCGAAAGAATATAAAAACCGGGCGCACTATGTACGTCCGGGTGAGTCGATGTATTCCATTTCCCAGAAGTATGGAATCCGTCTGAAGTATCTCTATAAACTCAACCACCTTCCTGCCGATTACCAGTTGGAAGTGGGCGACCGCCTTTACCTGCGTTAGGCAGGTGGATGCGGCTTACGCCAGTAGTTGGTTGAGAAAGTCGTTTAGGTCTTTGTCCAGCCCTTCCATGAGTTCCTTGTCGATAATGACGGTGTCGTCATCTACCACGTAGAGTTCTGCAATATTCTCTCGTTCTTCGTCTTCCAGTACGAAAGAGTAGGGCTTGAGTATAGACATTTGGTTGACCATTTCTCGTTTGCTGGCAATGGTCTTGCGCAATGCTGCCGTCACCTCATCGTAGAAATTATCATCCTTGTTATCTATCCATTGTTCCACTACACAACGAGTGATTTCGTTGTCGTCATCATCAAATGCCAACAGCTCGCCCGTCTCTTGATTGACGCGTAAGTGGATGTCTGTCAGTACGGTGGGTTCTTCAACTGGTGGAAATTTATCCGCCACTTTTCTGATTGCCCTTTCAATCTGTTGTAGGGTTTGCTCGTTTGCTTTCATAGTCATATTTATGTAATATGGTACAAAAGTAAGAAAAAGTACCGATAATTGCAAACGATTACGAAGAAAAATAAAAATATTTCTTCTGACGTGTTATATATTTCGCATTTTTATAGTATCTTTGCATTGTAAAGTCGAGATTGCAATTCAATGGAAAAAAGAATCCGTCACGAAGGTGTTGTGGAAAGTGTTGGTCCACATGCTGTAAAGGTGCGTATCATGCAGACTTCTGCATGTGCAGCTTGTCAGGCAGCCTCTTTCTGCCATGCCTCTGAATCTAAGGAGAAAATGGTAGATGTGTTTACCTCTTCTGCATCGTCCTTTGAAAAGGGTGACAGTGTAGTGGTGTGGGCCACTGCTGCTGTAGCATCGCGTGCGTTGTTATGGGCTTTTGCCATACCCTTTGTATTGATGGTGACTGTGCTGATTGTGTTGATGGAGACTGTTGGTCATGAGGGTATTGCAGCTGTAGCATCTTTGCTGTCGCTGTTGCCTTATTATGGTGTACTCTATCTGTTGCGCCATCGTATGCGCCGGCAGTTGACTTTCGGAATAGAAAAGCATTAAACTAAAACAAATATAAAAGCTATTATGAATTTTATGATGATTGCAGTGGCAGTATTGGGCGCTATCGGTTTGGTGGCGGCCTTGGTATTGTATGTCTGCTCGAAGAAATTCGCTGTCTATGAGGATCCTCGTATCTCGCAGGTTGCAGCATTGTTGCCCGGTGCTAACTGTGGTGGTTGCGGCTTTGCCGGATGTAGTGCCTTGGCCGATGCTCTGGTCAAAGGTGCTGATGCAGGAAGTCTCGACGGCATCAGCTGTCCCGTTGGTGGACAGGAAGTGATGGGCAAAGTGGCAGACCTTTTGGGAATGGCCATTGCCAATGGCGACCCTATGGTGGCAGTAGTTCGATGTGGCGGTACTTGCGAGTTACGCCAGAAGGTTGTGTCCTATGACGGCCTTCGCAGTTGTGCGGCAATGAATGCCTGTGGAGCCGGTGAGACCGGTTGCGGCTTCGGCTGTCTCGGTTGTGGCGACTGTGTGTCTGCTTGCCAGTTTGACGCGATCCACATGAATCCAGAAACGGGTCTTCCAGAAGTGGATGAAGACCGCTGTACGGCTTGTGGAGCCTGTGCCAAGGCTTGTCCGCGCCACGTCATTGAGTTGCGCAAGAAAGGTGTCAAGGGCCGTCGCGTCTATGTGGAGTGTGTCAACAAAGACAAGGGTGCCGTTGCCTTGAAGGCCTGTAAGGCTGCCTGCATAGGCTGTGGCAAGTGTGCCAAGGAGTGTCCGTTTGGCGCCATTACTGTAGAGAACAACGTATCGTATATTGATTATACCAAGTGTCGTCTGTGCCGCAAGTGCGTGGCAGTGTGTCCTACACACGCCATCAAGGCTGTTAATTTCCCTGCCCCTAAACCTAAGGCAGAGGTGCAGACTGAAGCTACTCTTTCGGCAGTGAAACCTGTCGCACAGCCAAAGGCCAGTACGACAACCAAACAAGAGGAGGAACAAGCATGAAAATCAGAACATTCAGTATAGGAGGAATACATCCAGAGGAAAACAAACTCAGCAACGATGCGACAACTCAGGTAGCAGCATTACCGGTTCAAGCTATTTTCCCACTCTCGCAACATATTGGTGCTCCTGCCAAACCTGTTGTTGCCAAAGGCGACAAGGTGAAGGTCGGCACGATGATTGCTGAAGCAGGCGGTTTCGTCTCAGCACCTATTTATTCATCGGTAAGCGGTACCGTGTTGAAAATTGACACTGCCGTAGATGCTACTGGTTACCGTAAACCTGCCATCATCATCAATGTAGATGGTGACGAGTGGGAGGAGAGTATCGACCGCTCTAACAAACTCGAAACCGTAGAGGAACATCCCGAACTCACCCCAGAAGAGATTGTCAATCGCATCAAGGTGGCTGGCGTCACTGGAATGGGTGGTGCAGGATTCCCTACCTTTATTAAGCTTTGTCCGCCTCCCACAGCCAAGGCTGAGTGTGTCATTATCAACGCAGTGGAGTGTGAACCATACATCACCGCAGATTATCGTCTTATGCTTGAGAAATCAGACGAGATTCTCGTTGGTCTCGAACTGCTCATGAAGGCTGCCAAGGTTACCCGTGGTTATATTGGTATTGAGACCAACAAGCCTCAGGCCATTGAACTCCTTGCTGATAAGTGTGCCAAGAAGTTTGGCGGTTCTGCCTATGAGGTAGAAGTAGTACCCTTGAAGCAGCGCTACCCACAGGGTGGTGAGAAACAGCTCGTTGATGCTGTTATCAACCGTCAGGTGCCCGCACCTCCTGCCATACCCGTCAATGTTGGCGCCATTGTGCAGAATGTAGGAACAGCCTTTGCTGTCTATGAGGCAGTGATGAAACACAAACCTCTGTTTGAACGCTACACAACCGTGACTGGTAAGAAGTTGCGTCAGCCAGGCAACTATCTGGTGCGTATGGGAACGCCTATGAAAGACCTCATTGCCGTGTGCGGTGGAATGCCAGAAGAAGATTCTAAGGTGCTCGCAGGCGGTCCTATGATGGGTAAAGCTCTGACCTCCACAGATGTTCCTGTGTGCAAGGGTACTAACTCGGTGACCATCCTCTCTGGTGAGGATGCTGTACGTAAAGAACCACAGCCCTGTATCCGATGCGCCAAGTGTGTGAGTGCTTGTCCGATGGGCCTCGAACCCTATCTGCTTGCCAAACTTTCTGCTGTGAGCAATTGGGAACGTTGCGAGTCCGAAGACATTGTCAGCTGCATTGAATGTGGATCGTGCCAGTTTACCTGTCCCGCCCATCGTCCGCTGCTTGATAACATCCGCTTGGGTAAGCAGACCGTCATGGGAATCATCCGCAGCCGTCAGGCCAAGAAATAATCAAAAGACACATTATTTAAAATATAAATATCGAAAATACAATGGGAAAACTCATCGTTTCATTATCGCCCCATGCTCATGGAACTGATACCGTCGAGCGCAACATGTATGGCGTCATCATCGCCCTGTTGCCTGCTTTGGTGGCTTCGTTTTGGTTCTTCGGCATAGGATCGGTCATCGTGACTGCAACAAGTGTTGCAGCATGTGTACTCTTCGAGTGGGCCATAAACAAATACATGCTCCGTAATGAGCGCACCACCGTATGCGACGGTTCTGCCGTGCTCACCGGATTGCTCCTTGCCTTTAACCTTCCGTCCAACCTTCCGTTGTGGATCATCATTATCGGTGCCCTTTTCGCCATCGGTTTTGCAAAAATGCCATTCGGAGGACTGGGTAACAATCTGTTCAATCCTGCACTCGTAGGACGTGCAGCCCTGTTGGTAGCTTTCCCTGCGCAGATGACCACATGGCCTAAGGTAGGACAGACCTTTGCCTATCTCGATGCAGAGACCGGCGCCACACCGCTGTCTATCATGAAACAGGCTATCAAGAGTGGTGATGCTTCTGTGCTCGACCGTCTGCCAGACTCCTTGTCGCTCTTCCTCGGCAATCATCCTGACGGAGCAGGTGCCATGGGTGAAATCTGTGCCCTTGCCTTGCTGCTCGGACTGGCTTATATGCTGTGGAAGAAAATCATCACTTGGCACATTCCCGTGAGCATTATCGTCACGGTATTTGTTCTTGCCGGATTGATGCACGTGGTTAATCCTGTCTATGCCGATCCCGTTTCAGTAGTACTCAGTGGCGGTCTGATGCTTGGTGCCATCTTCATGGCTACCGACTATGTGACTTCGCCGATGACTCATCGCGGACAACTCATCTACGGTGTGGCAATCGGTGCACTAACCGTCATCATCCGTAACTGGGGCGCCTATCCTGAAGGTATGTCGTTTGCCATTCTTATCATGAATGCCTTCACACCCCTCATCAACAATTATGTTAAACCTAAACGTTTCGGGGAGGTAGCCAAATGAAGAAATTAGAATCATCATTGCTCAATATGACCCTCGTGCTCACAGCCGTTACGGTCATCATGGGAGGCATTCTCGCTGCTGTCAACGACATCACGAGTAAACCCATAGCACAACAGAAAGAGAAAGCCCTCGCTGACGGTATCAAGGCGGTCATGGGAATAGACAATTTTGTCGTTGCTGAAACCGATACCTTGTCTCAGACTGATAGCAAGGGAAAGGAACAGCTCTTTGTCATTTACACTATTGAAAACAACGGTCAACCCTATGGCGCTGCCGTAGAGAGTACTACAGGTGGCTTCGGTGGCGACCTCAAGGTACTGGTAGGCTTTGACGAGGCTGGTAATATCTTGGGCTATACACTCTTGGAACACGCTGAAACCCCAGGACTGGGCGCCAAGGCCGACAAGTGGTTCCAGAAGGGCGAAAAGGGTAACATCATTGGTAAGAACCCTATCACCCCGCTCACCGTATCGAAGGATGGTGGTGATGTGGATGCGATTACAGCTTCTACCATCACAAGTCGTGCCTTCCTCAAGGCTGTCAACAATGCCTATTCCGCTTATATGCAGAACAATAAGAACATCCAGAATGGAGCCTCTGCCGATGCGCAGACCGGAGCCACTCAACAAACCAATGAAAAGTAATACGTTATGAGTTATCTGAGTATAATAAAAAATGGAATCGTGAAGGAAAACCCAACCTTCGTCTTGATGTTGGGTATGTGTCCTACACTCGCCACGACCACTTCCGCTATCAACGGTATGTCAATGGGACTGGCAACCATGGCGGTGCTCATCTGCACCAATTTTGTGATCAGTTGCATCAAGAAAGTCACCCCCGACATGGTGCGCATCCCTGTTTTCATTGTAGTGATTGCAGCGTTTGTTACCATTCTCCAGATGATTATCAAGGCCTATCTGCCTGAAATCGACGCCTCTCTCGGACTCTTCATTCCCTTGATTGTCGTCAACTGTATCATCCTCGGTAGAGCGGAAGCCTTTGCTGCAAAGAACTCGCCCGTAGCGTCGCTTTTTGATGGTATCGGCATCGGACTGGGCTTCACCATCGGTCTGACACTGCTTGGCGTTTGCCGTGAACTGTTAGGCTCTGGTTCCGTATTTGGTCTGCAACTCTTGCCCGAGACCTACAATATCCTACTTTTCGTATTGCCTCCAGGAGCCTTCATCACTCTCGGTTTCCTTGTGGCTATTGTAAACAAACTAAAGAAGGCATAATGTTATGGAATATATATTGATATTTATCTCCGCCATTTTTGTGAACAACATCGTGTTGTCACAGTTTCTCGGCATCTGTCCGTTTCTTGGCGTTTCAAAGAAAGTAGATACCTCGCTCGGCATGTCTGCCGCAGTAGCCTTTGTGCTGACTCTCGCCACCATCGTTACTTGGCTTGTACAGCATTATGTGCTCGACGTCTTCGGTTTGGCTTATCTTCAGACCATAGCCTTCATCCTCGTCATTGCCGCTCTGGTGCAGATGGTGGAGATTATTCTCAAGAAGGTGTCGCCAGCGCTCTATCAGGCATTAGGTATTTTCCTGCCTCTTATCACCACCAACTGTGCAGTACTTGGTGTGGCAATCCTCGTCATTCAGAAAGACTTCTCATTGCTCCAGTCGGTAGTCTATGCGTTCTCTACAGCCCTCGGTTTTGGCTTGGCATTGACCGTGTTTGCCGGAATGCGCGAGCAGATGGAACTCTCATCCATCCCCAAGGGTATGCGTGGCATGGCTATCGTCATGTTGTCAGCAGGTCTGTTGAGTCTTGCCTTCATGGGTTTCTCTGGAGTTGACGGCGGCTTGCGACTGTTGTTCGGTCTCGACTGATTTATCAGATTTTCATTATACTGGGAGGTGTGTCAAAGTCATTGTCACGCCTCCATTTTTTTCGCACCTTTTCATTCCTACATCGTTGGCCTTTCACCTTTTCAGTTCCCATGTTCCTCCCATTTTGTCCCATCGTCGCCCGCCTGATTCTGGGATTTAATGCGGATTCACTGGTGACTTACTGAGGAGTTGCCCACGTCTGTGTGCGGACGGAATGTTCAGTGCGATGAGTGATTCTCTCTTGAATCGCAGTGCAAAGATAGTGCAAACCGAGTGGAATGTAAAAGAGAAACTCGTTTTTCTTTTCATTTCCGAGGTGCCGCCTATCTTGGACGCCGGTGCAAAGGTACAAAGAAAAGCAATAGGTTCACCCATTTGTCCGTCAACTCGTGACGAAATGTCCTACAGTATTACAGTTTTTGAAAAGCTAATTTTATTGTTCTAATTAGGCAAATCTTCCCAAAGATATTCATGGTTTTGTTCTTATAAAACTAAGGTAAGGGAGTTCTGCGAAATGTAATGTAATGAAAAGAGAGATAAAAATGGTAAATATATTATACATGCAAAAGTATATTTGTGAGGCGTGTGTGATTAAAAAAACGAAGGACGAAATCCATATCAATTTCATCCTTCGTTTCTCACCATGCCCCAAACTCTAACGAGTTTAACTTCGTTCCTTACGTTCGGAAGTTTCGGGTTTTAGTTTGGTTGTGTAATCATTTCATGAATACGAGATAGACTGCGGCTATGAGACAGAGGAAAGCCAGACAATGGTTCCAGTGGAGCTCTTGTCCTTGAAACATCACATTGGCAATCACAGCGAAGACAATCAGCGAGATACACTCTTGGATGACCTTCAACTGTACCAGCGAGAATGGCCCACCGTTACCCTCGAAACCAATGCGGTTGGCAGGTACCTGACAGCAATACTCGAAGAAGGCTATGACCCAAGAAAAAGCAATGACCCCGATGAGAGGCCAATTGCTACTTGTTCCAGTCTGCTGTAATCGCAGATGTCCATACCATGCGAAGGTCATGAAGATGTTGCTTAAAAGCAACAGACATACGGTATATATTCCGTTCATTCGATTACTGCTTTTTCAGATATTCGTCCATGTGGGCTGCTGCACGACGTCCGTCACCCATGGCGAGGATGACTGTTGCGCCACCGCGCACGATGTCACCACCTGCGAAGATTTCCTCACGGGCAGACTGCATACCTTCATTGACAACGATCGTGTTCTTACGACCGAGTTCCAGTCCGGCAATGGATTTGGGAACCAATGGATTGGGAGATACACCTACTGCTACAATGACCTGATCTACATCAAGGGTGACAGTCTTTCCTTCTACAGCAACAGGAGAGCGGCGTCCTGAAGCATCTGGTTCGCCCAACTCCATCACTTGAAGAACGGCAGCCTTGACGGCTCCCTTGTCATCGGTCAGATACTCAATAGGATTGTGGAGGGTCAGGAAGTTGATACCTTCCTCCTTGGCGTGCTTCACCTCTTCCAGACGGGCAGGCATTTCCTGTTCGCTGCGGCGATAGACGAGGGTTACGTTTCCTCCCAGTCGTTTGGCGGTTCGGCAAGAGTCCATGGCGGTGTTTCCTCCACCTACCACCAATACATTCTTACCGAAGTTGATGGGAGTGTCGGTATTGGGGTTTGCAGCATCCATGAGGTTGACACGAGTCAGGTATTCGTTGCTCGACATGATGTTGATAGCGTTTTCTCCAGGAATGCCCATGAAGTTAGGCAGTCCAGCGCCCGATCCCACGAAGATTCCCTTGAAGCCCTCTGCTTCAAGTTGTTCTACGCTGATTGTCTTTCCCACGATGACGTCGGTCTGGAAATTGACGCCCATCTTCGAGAGGTTTTCTATCTCTACATCAACGATGCGGTTGGGGAGTCGGAATTCGGGAATACCATATTTGAGTACACCGCCAATCTCGTGTAGCGCCTCAAAGACATGGACCTCATAGCCTTTCTTAACCATATCGCCAGCAAAGGAGAGTCCGGCAGGACCTGATCCTACTACGGCAATCTTTATGCCGTTGGCGGGAGCAATTTCAGGAAGACTGCTATTGCCGCTCTCGCGCTCATAATCGGCCGCGAAGCGCTCCAGATAGCCGATGGCTACTGCAGGTTCGTTCATCTTCAGGTGGATACATTTGCTCTCACACTGTTTCTCCTGTGGACATACACGTCCGCAGACAGCAGGTAGGGCAGAGGTGTTTTTCAGCACCTTTGCAGCTGCAAGGAACTGTCCGCGCTCTATATTTTTAATGAACGAAGGGATGTTGATGTTTACAGGACAGCCTTCCACACAGGTGGGTTTTGCGCAGTCCAGACAGCGTTTGGCCTCGGTCATCGCCATGGTCTTGGTGAGGCCGATGTTGACCTCTTCGGTACGTGTTGTTGCACGATAGACAGGGTCGAGTTCTGGCATATTCACGCGCTCAATCTGAGTACGCTCTTTGGGTTTCATGCTCTTGCGGAGTTCATCTCGCCATGGTGCATTGCGGTCGATAAGCACTTCCATGGGTTCGTCGGTAGGCTCTACGTCCATCTCCACGTCGGTGTTTTTCTTCTGCTTGTCGCATTTCTTGCATGCGTTGAGGTGTTCTTCAAAGTGTTGCAGCTCTTCCTGCTCAGCCTCTTTGAAAGTACCCATGCGCTTGAACATCTCATCCCAATCAACGAGTGCACCGTCAAATTCAGGTCCGTCGATGCAGACAAACTTGGTTTTACCACCGATGCTCAGGCGACAGGCACCACACATACCTGTACCATCCACCATGATGGTATTGAGTGACACCTCGCAAGGAATATTGTGCTTCTGTGCGGTGAGGTTTGAGAATTTCATCATGATAGGAGGTCCGATGGCAAACACCTTATCGATGTGTTCCTGTTCTACGAATTTCTCAATACCAATGGTCACCACGCCTTTCTCGCCATAGCTGCCATCGTCGGTCATGATGATCACTTCATCGCTGCTTTCACGCACTTTGTCTTCCAGGATGATGAGGTCTTTAGAGCGGCCTGCCATGACTGACAATACGCGGTTTCCGGCAGCTTTGAGTGCCTGGATGATGGGCAGCATAGGAGCCACACCGAGTCCACCTCCAGCACAGACGACGGTGCCGTAGTTTTCGATGCGTGTGGGGTTGCCCAGTGGTCCTACCACGTCGGTAATATAGTCACCCTCATTGAGCATGCAAAGCTTTTTCGATGATAGACCTACTTGCTGTACGACGAGTGTGATGGTGCCTTTGGCAATGTCGGCACCGGCAATGGTCAACGGCATGCGCTCACCATTCTCACCGATACGCACGATGACAAAGTTGCCAGCCTTACGGCTTTTGGCAATCAGGGGAGCTTCTATCTCGAAGAGAAATACC
Organism: Prevotella sp. P4-119; assembly: GCF_002251345.1. Classification (NCBI taxonomy): domain Bacteria; kingdom Pseudomonadati; phylum Bacteroidota; class Bacteroidia; order Bacteroidales; family Prevotellaceae; genus Prevotella; species Prevotella sp. P4-119. The sequence goes on from NZ_NPJB01000049.1 coordinate 49,797, forward strand.
TTCTCAGAGAATTGCTCTTTCCTTACGATTTTGTTCATGATGTTGGCTTGTCTTGTTTTTGTTTAGTATGAGGCTTCTGTTTAGTCGATGATGTCGAAGCCAGTGTATGGTACGAGTGCCTTTGGAATGACAATGCCCTTCTCAGTCTGATTGTTTTCGAGAATGGCAGCCACGATACGTGGGAGTGCGAGAGCCGAACCGTTGAGAGTGTGGCATAGCTCGATCTTCTTGTTGTCGGCACGACGATAGCGGCATTTCAGACGGTTGGCCTGATAGGTATCGAAATTGGAAACTGACGATACTTCGAGCCAGCGCCCCTGTGCTTCAGAATAAACCTCGAAATCATAGCAGATGGAAGAGGTGAATGACTGGTCGCCTCCGCAGAGCAAGAGGATGCGGTAGGGGAGTTCGAGTTTTTTGAGCAGTCCCTCTACGTGATCGAGCATTTCCTTATGACTCTGTTTTGAGTGTTCGGGCTTGTCGATGCGTACGAGTTCAATTTTTGAGAACTCATGCAGTCTGTTCAGTCCACGCACGTCTTTACCATATGATCCAGCCTCGCGACGGAAGCACTCAGTATAGGCACAGTTTTTGATAGGAAGTTGCGACTCGTCGAGAATGACATCACGGTAGATATTGGTCACGGGCACTTCGGCAGTAGGGATGAGATAGAAATCATCTACCTCGCAGTGGTACATCTGTCCCTCTTTGTCGGGCAGCTGTCCAGTTCCGTATCCAGAAGCAGCGTTGACCACGGTAGGTGGCATGACTTCGGTGTATCCGCTCTTGTGTGCCTCGTCAAGGAAGAAGTTGATGAGGGCGCGCTGCAGGCGTGCACCTTTACCAATATAAACGGGAAATCCGGCACCGGTAATCTTCACACCGAGGTCAAAGTCGATGAGGTTGTATTTTTTGGCAAGTTCCCAGTGGGGCACTTTTGCTTCATCGTTTTTGGGGTTGGCAGTCCATGTTCCCACGGTATCTGTTCCGTCGCATTCCTTCTGATTGCTCTTTACCACATGGTTGTCTTCTGCGGCTTTTCCTTCGGGCACTTCATCGTAAGGGATGTTTGGTATCTGGCAGAGCAGTTTTACCAAGGTTTCCTGTGCTTCACCCATCTGCTGTTCCAGTTGTTTAGAGGACTCTTTCATGGCAGCCACTTCTTTCTTGATAGCTTCCGCCTCTTCGCGTTTTCCTTCCTTCATCAGTTTGCCAATCTGTCCAGCCTGCTGTTTCTGTTCGCTTAGATTTTTGTCCAACTGCTGCTGGGTTTCACGGCGTTTTTTGTCCACGGCCAATACTTCTTCGATGGCCTCGCGTGCACCTTTGAACTGTTTCTTCTCCAGTCCGCTGATGACGTGTTCTGTTTCCTCGTTGATGAGTTTAAGTGTAAGCATAATTATGTGTGTTTATGAATTTTTTTCTTTTTTTTGCTATGCAAAGGTAACAAAAAGTTGCGAATTGGCGAAATGATTCCACCTATTTATTTACGCATTATTTACGCGTTGCATGATGATGGAAACCCATTTGTCGCGGTTTTTCGCACCTGTCAATGTAAGCCCGAGTTCCTTTCCACGTGCTTCAAGCAACGGAATATCTTCGGTATAGAATCCGCTGAGAATGAGTTTAGCATCTTGCTTCATGATTTGACAAAAGCGAGGCATGTCGTTGAGTAGGATGTTGCGGTTGATATTGGCAAGTACCAAATCGTAGTCGGCAGTTTTGGAGTCGAGTAGGGAGGCATCGCCACAGTAAACAGACAATTGACTGTCAACACGGTTGATAACGGCATTATGGCGAGTGTTGTCGCTACTCCATTCATCTATGTCGTAGGCAGTTACATGGTTTGCTTTGAGTTTTAGTGCAACAATGCCGAGAATGCCCGTTCCGCATCCCGCATCCATGACGCGTAAGTCTTTCATGGGCATATCGAGCATCCATTCGCAAATCATCTGGGTAGTCTCGTGGGTGCCCGTGCCGAATGCCAGTCGTGCATCTATTTCCACACTGATGTCGGCAGGTTGGGATGGCAGGTGTCGCCCATCGTGAATCGCCAGTCTGTTGTTGCCTACGATGATAGGTTCGAAGCCTTCCTGTTCCCATTGCTCGTTCCAGTCTTTGTCTTCTGCCTCGCTTATTGTGTAAATAATATTGGTTCCCATTATAGGGAAGTTGTTTACTATATCTTCAAGTGCTTGTCTATCGAGTAATGGTTGCTGTACGTAGCCCCGTATGCCGTGTTGCGTTTCTTCGAAGGATTCAAATCCTGCGTCGGCAGTAAGTGCTGCCAAAATGTCGCAAGCGTCTTGCGAGAGAGGCGATAATTGGAAATCTACTTCAAAATACTTCATCTTATTGCTTTATTTTTGTGCAAAATTACAAAAAATAGGGAAAAACCTACCCCTTCTTAGGGAAAATCCCTAAATTTGCATGATATTTGATAATAAATTTGCAATGTGAAATTATAAAAATGCAATGAGATATGAAGAAGATTATCTTAATGACAACGATTTTGGTGAGTCTCCCGATGCTCTCTATGGCACAGGATGACGATATGTATTTCGTTCCCACCAAGGAATCGAAAGCCAAAGAACTCAAATCCTACGGAATGCCCGCAGACACCTATTATTCTGGTAGTAAGAAATCATCGCGCGAGTACAATCGTCGTGCATGGTCTTCTGTTGCTCCCATTGATTCGGCAGGCAATGATATTATCAATTTCTCAGCCACAGAGGGTGTCTATCCTGATTCCGCATATTCAGAAGCCGACGACTACGCTTGTACGCGTAAGATGAGTCGTTTTGACGGTTATACGCCCAGTGAAGCCTATTGGGAAGGTTACCGCGACGGAAGATGGACAGGTGTGCGTCCGGGATGGTACGATGCTTGGTACGGTTCGTGGTACAGTCCTTGGCGTTCGTCATGGTACGACCCATGGTATGATCCCTGGTACTATAGTTCTTATTGGGGATGGTATTCACCTTATTATTATTCCACTTGGTACAGTCCTTGGCATTACGGCTATTACTGGGATCGTCCCTATTGGGGTTGGGGAGGAGGAGTCTATATCTCAGGTCCTGTGCATGCCGGCAGATCGTGGAGTCGCTCAGGCTATTCACATCATAAATACGCAGGCAACACCGACAGTAATGCCAACCGCCGTGGAGGTAGTCTGGCAGGCTATCGTGGTCAGCGTAATAGTAACATAGACTACGGCACCCGCGGTCAGCGTAACAATGTGCGCGATTTGGGCGGTTATCGTTCACGCTCTTACAACAGTAACAGCAACAGTTCCTACAGCCGTCCGTCTTACAGCAATGGCGGTTCGTCGTTTGGCGGAAGCAGCCGTTCTGGTGGTGGACGCTCAGTAGGAGGCGGTCATAACTATGGCGGACGCCGCTGATGCGTCATCGCTATTTGGTGAGAGATACAAATATTTTATCAACGAAAACAAAATACGACTATGAATATAAAAGCAATTACCGCTGTCATGCTGGCTTCTGCCGCAGCAGTTCAGATGCAGGCACAATCTGAGGTGCCAGCCGTTGGCGACTCGTATGATGCCGCAGCATTATCTACAGAAGACCTGAATGGTACAGCCCGTTATGTGGGTATGGGTGGAGCCATGGATGCGCTTGGCGCAGATATTTCCACAATCGGCACCAATCCTGCCGGTATCGGATTGTTTCGCAAGGGACAGGTGAGCACTTCGTTTGGCTTTGTCAATTTGCAGAATGCCGCCTCGTTTGCCAATGCCAACAAGACCAATGTGTCGTTTGACCAGATTGGTGTGGTGCTCAGCACCAGAACCGGTGTGAGCAGTTTCCTCAATTTTGGTTTCAACTATCACAAAAGCCGCAATTTCAATCAGATACTCACCGCTGCAGCCAAGTTGAATGGTTCGTCGCAGAGTTTGCAGACCACGCTCAAGGACATGAACGGACTGCTCAATAAGAATTCGTTGGCTTATTCGCAGCTTGACGATATTTATCTGGGTAATTTGCTGCTCCAAGAAGATCCTGATACGCATGAAAAATATGTTGTGGGTTATGGAGGCGATATGTACGACTTCAACCGTGCCACCTCAGGCTACATAGGCAACTACGACATAAATATCAGTGGTAATAAAAAAAACCGCCTCTATCTTGGTCTTACCATAGGTATTAGCGATGTTCACTATAAGGACTACAGCGAGTATTACGAGACTTTACAGCCAAACCAAGATCATATAGAAGGTGTGCTCATCAGCGATCAGCACAATATTTCGGGAACAGGTTTCAATATCAAGGCTGGTGCCATCTTCCGTCCCATTGAAGAGTCTCCCTTCCGCATCGGTCTCTCTGTAACTACTCCCACCTTCTATAAGCTCACCACAGAGAACTACACCACTATTGGTTCCAATGTTGATAAGTCGGCAGCCAGTGAGGATTTCCGTTTCAATACGCCATGGAAGTTTGGCATAAGCCTCGGTCACACCATTGGTAATCAGATTGCCCTTGGAGCCGTTTACGAATATGCAGACTACGGTTCGTGTGACATGCGCACCATCGACGATGCCTATTACGACTACTACGATGGCTATCATGAGAATAGCAGTAGTGAGTTTTATATGAACCAGTTGACCAAGAAGAACCTCAAAGGTGTGAGCACTATCAAACTCGGAGGCGAGTTCCGTCCTGATAAGAGTTTCGCCATTCGTTTGGGTTATAACCACGTGACTCCGATGTTTAACAAAGGTGCTGTGCGCGACCAGACCATCGACTCTCCGGGTGTCTATTATGCTTCGACCACCGACTATACGAACTGGGGGGCAACCGACCGTATCACGGCAGGTGTAGGTTTCACCTTCGACAAGTTCCGTTTAGACTTGGCTTACCAGTATAGTCAGCGCAACGGCGATTTCTATCCCTTCATGAGTTATTATTCAGCCGATTATATTGATGCCGACAATGTGCGTCAGACCGAGGTCAATGAGTGTTCACCTGTTAGTGTGAGCGACAAGCGCCATCAGGTACTCTGCACCCTCTCATACAGTTTCTGACCAATCTTTATATTCTACATAAATTTGAGAGTTGCTCCCATCGAAAGTTAAGTTCGATGGAGAGCACTGAAAAAAAATTCTCAAATTCTTTTATGTCTAAAAATAATGCTCATGTGTAGGGCGCTTTGCTCGCATATGTGCATTATTTTTTGTACCTTTATAGCATATTTAGAGAGATATGCTGGCCACAACAAGAAACATTCCAGTTTACCGATTATTCCGGTCTATATGGCAAGGTCGTTCCACAGAAGCACTTGCTTCGCCAAATTAATGACCTTGTAGACTTTTCATTTGTTTACAAAGAACTTGTTTCAAGCATCTGCACAGCTACCTCCACAGGGTTTGTCGGGAGCGTCACTATTTCTCTTCATTTCTTCAAGCAGGAATTTGGGCGTGAATCCCTTTTTGCTCTTCGCCACTTCTTCTGGTGTACCGGCAGAAAGCACCTCACCGCCTTTTCGTCCGCCCTCCGGCCCCATGTCGATGATGTAGTCCGCTTGGCGGATGACGTCGAGGTTGTGCTCTATGACGATAACGGTATTTCCACGATCTACCAGTTTCTGTAAAACATCCATAAGAATTCTGATGTCTTCAAAATGAAGTCCCGTGGTTGGCTCGTCAAGGATATAAAGGGTTTTGCCCGTATCTTTTTTCGACAGTTCTGTGGCAAGTTTTATGCGCTGGCTTTCACCTCCAGAGAGCGTTGTCGAAGGTTGTCCGAGTTTGATGTATCCCAATCCCACATCCTGTATGGTTTTGATCTTCCTCAAGATATCGGGCACATTTTCAAAGAATTCGACGGCCTGGTTGATGGTCATGTCTAAGACATCGGCAATAGATTTTCCCTTGAACCTCACTTCCAGCGTCTCCCTGTTGTATCGCTTGCCATGGCAGGTTTCACACGGTACTTGTATGTCGGGCAGAAAGTTCATTTCTATCGTTTTGTATCCGTTTCCACCACAGGTTTCACATCTTCCGCCTTTGACATTAAACGAGAAGCGTCCTGGCTTATAACCTCGAATCTGTGCTTCTGGCAGATTCACGAAGAGTGATCGTATGTCGGCAAAGACCCCCGTATATGTGGCAGGGTTTGATCGTGGAGTGCGTCCTATGGGACTCTGATCCACATTGACCACCTTGTCGATATGCTCCAGTCCTTCAATACTGTCGTAGGGCATGGGTTTTTGCAACGAACGGTAGAAATGCTGGGAGAGGATGGGGTAGAGCGTTTCGTTGATCATCGTTGATTTTCCCGAACCGCTGACTCCTGTGACGAGAATCAGGCATCCTAAAGGAAACGAAACATCGATGTTCTTGAGGTTGTTGCCTCGGCATCCTCGCAACGTCAGTAACTGGCCGTTGCCTTTTCTGTGGCGTCCTTTTTGCAACTGTTGCTCGCCTTTGAGGTATTGGGCGGTGATGGTATTGGTGTGCATCATCTCCTCAACGGTTCCCTGGAAGACCACCTCTCCACCTTTTCTTCCTGCTTTCGGCCCAATATCCACAATATAGTCGGCATTGAGCATCATGTCGCGATCGTGCTCCACTACGATGACCGTATTGCCGAGGTCGCGTAGCTCTTTCAGCGAACGGATGAGTCTGTCGTTGTCGCGCTGGTGCAGTCCGATGCTTGGCTCGTCAAGGATATAGAGCACATTGACCAACTGTGAACCGATTTGCGTGGCAAGACGTATGCGCTGGCTTTCACCTCCCGACAGCGTTGCTGCCTGTCTGTTGAGCGATAGGTAGTCAAGACCTACTTCAAGGAGGAAATCTATTCGTGTGCGAATCTCCTTGAGTATTTCTGTGGCAATCTGCCGTTGTTGGTCGTCCATGTGGTTTCCCACCTCGTTGAGCCATTCGCGCAGTTCTACCAAGTCCATATTGGCAAGCTGCGAAATGTTTTTATCCCAGATGCGATAGGAGAGTGCTTCCTGATTGAGCTTTTGTCCTTTACATTCTGGACATACACATTCGGCAAGAAACTGGTCCGCCCATTTCTGTCCGTTGCTGCTCTCGCCATTTTCCATCACATCATGCAGATATTTCACTACACCGTCGAAATCTACGAAGTAGTCACTTGACGTATGAACCAGTTCTTTGTCGATGCGCACCGTTTCCAACGAACCGTAGAGTATTTCGTTGAGCGCATCATCGGGGATGTCCTCAATTTTTGTTTTTAGCGTACAGTCGTATTTCTTGAGGATGGCATCGATTTGCCAGAATATCATTTGGTTTTTGTATTTTCCTAATGGCACGATGGCTCCCTCGTAAATGCTCATATTGCGTTTAGGAATCACTTTACCGAGATCTATTTCATTGATGTATCCCAGACCTTTACAGCGAGGGCACGCACCTTGCGGTGAGTTAAACGAGAAGGTGTTGGGGGCGGGGTCGCTATAGGAGATTCCCGTTGTTGGACACATCAGCCGGCGTGAGAAATATTTGACCGCTCCCGTGTCGTGATTCATGACCATCAGCAGACCGTCTCCTTGTTTCATGGCGATGCGGATGCTCTTCTTGAGTCGTTCGTCATCGTTGCCTTTGACAGCCAACCGGTCGATGACCACTTCGATATCGTGGTTTTTATAGCGGTCCACCTTCATGCCCCGTGTGATTTCTTTCACTTCGCCATCCACTCTGATATGGAGATAGCCCTTTCGCCGCATACTTTCAAAGAGTTCGCGGTAGTGACCCTTTCTGCCTCTTACCACAGGAGCCATGATGAGGATTTTGCAGCCGCTATAGTCTGCTGCCACCATGTCGATGACCTTCTCTTCTGTGTATTTCACCATCTCCTCGCCAGTTGCGTAACTGTAGGCTTTGCCTGCTCTGGCGAAGAGCAGACGCAGGTAGTCGTAGATTTCAGTCGTTGTACCTACGGTAGAACGGGGATTCTTGTTGGTAGTCTTTTGTTCAATGCTGATAACGGGCGACAGACCTGTTATCTTATCCACGTCAGGTCGCTCCATGCCTCCCAGGAAGTTACGGGCATAGGCAGAGAAGGTTTCAATATAGCGGCGTTGTCCTTCGGCAAAGATGGTGTCGAAGGCCAATGACGATTTACCCGATCCGCTCAGTCCGGTGATCACGGTTAGGGAGTGGCGTGGAATCTCCACGTCTATGTTTTTTAAGTTATGGACGCGAGCGCCCCATACGTTGATTTTTTCGTCGTTGTTCATCTCATTTCAGTTGATTCGTTGAATTGTCGCAGCAAGGTCACGGCTTTCTTGATGTCGTAGTCGCGACCATCGCCGCCTTTGGCCACCACACGCACAAAATAGACTCCGTCTTTCGCGGGATGTCCTCCGCTGCTACCGTCCCATCCTCCTGTGATCTCGTTCCATTCGTAGAGGCGTTGCCCTTTCCGATTGAAAATGGTGGCACGAAACGAAACGATGTTTTCATAGTTCGACTTCGCCTGATAGATGTCGTTGATGCCATCACCGTTTGGCGAGAAGGCATTGGGCATTTCCAAGCGGCTCTCCGTTGTTTCGCTGTTGTCCGTTTGTGCACAGACGGGCAGTGAGAGAAGGAGAAAAAGTGACGTTGTCAGTGCTATTTTGAGTGTCATATACTAATATTTTTGCAAATTTACGGAAAAATGTAGATTTACCGCATCTTTTTTTGTAATTTTGTAGGCGAAAGACTAAAATATGATGGAAATGAAGAACGGAATATTACGTCAACTCCTCTTTCTTGGCCTCTTTGCCTTCATGGCAGAGACAGCCTGTGCGCAGCTTAATTCTTACCGCGAGCTCCATAAAGTGAAGCGTAAGGAAACCATTTTTGGTATTGCCAAAGACAATGGGCTCACCATTGAGGAACTCATCAAGGCAAACCCGGAGATGAATACGCCAGGCTATGAATTGAAGAAAGGCGAATATATCAAAATCCCCTGGCCGTCTAATCATCCCTCGGCAGGAAATTCAGCAGGGGCAACATCAGAAATCAAGATGCCCGCTAAGCCGCAAGTACAAGACTGTGACATGACGCAGCGTGAAATACGCATCGGCATCATGTTACCCTTGCACGATATTAACGGTGACGGCAAGCGCATGACAGAATATTATAGAGGTGTACTCATGGCTTGCGATAGTTTGAGAGCCAACGGTATCTCTACCGATGTGAGAGCATGGAATGTGGCTGAAGATTCAGACATCAACAAGTTCTTGCAGGATCCCCATGCTGCCGACCGCGATTTGATTATCGGTCCGCTCTATTCTAAAATGGTGAAGCCCATGAGTGATTTCGTGAAGAAGAATGATATCCGCCTGTTGATACCGTTCTCTATCAATGCGCCGGAACTCACTACCAACAGAAATATCTATCAGGTGTTTCAGTCGCAGGATTTGCAGAATGATTCCTATATCACTCATTTCCTGCAACGCTTCTCCGACTGCCATACCGTCATCATTGATTGCAACGATACCACCAGTAAGAAAGGTAATTTCACCTTCCCCCTTCGTCGTCGTCTCGAAGCCAAGCACATGACCTATAATGTGACCAATCTGAAATCGGGCGAAGAAATGTTTCGTAAATCGTTCAGCATGACCAAGCGTAATGTTGTTGTTCTGAACACGGGGCGTTCTCCACAGCTCGGTGTGGCTCTGGCACGCCTCAGCGGACTCAAGACCATATACCCGGAAATGCAGATCACGCTCTTTGGCTATACCGAATGGATGCTCTACACCCGTCATCAACTCGATAATTTCTACCGTTTCGACACCTATATCCCGGCAACGTTCTATATGAATCCCCTGTCGTCGAAGACCGATAGAATCAATCTCAAATACCGGTGGAATTTCCATGCCGATATGATGAACGCCCTTCCTCGGTTTGCCATTACGGGTTTCGACCACGCCTATTTCTTCATCAAGGGACTCCATCTCTATGGTAAGAAGTTTACCGGAGCATCGGGCATGGTAGGCTACACGCCTATTCAGACACCACTTCATTTCGAGCGTCTTGGAAACGGCGGACTGCAAAACAAGAGTACACTCTTTGTACACTTCACCACAGGACGTAAAACTGAAATCATCAAGTTCTAACACCATAGGAAGGACATGAAAAAACAGAAACTGACAATAAGCGCCACGCAGAAGTGCCGATACATACTCATACTCACAGGACTGGTCATCGCCACAAGACTGTCAGCACAGGTAGGCGACTATCGTAACGAGTTTGCCATCGGTGTAAACGGTGGCATGATGATGAGTAGCGTAGGCTTCTCACCTCGCGTTCCGCAGAAACAGCTCGCTGGTTTAAGCGGCGGTATCACCCTGCGTTACACGTGCGAGAAATATTTCAAAAGCATCTGTGCCGTTGTAGCAGAAGTCAACTACGTACAAACAGGATGGAAAGAAGATATCCTCGATGTCAACGACAACCCCTGCTTCTATGCTGACGATCCCGACCATCCGCTCTACTATGAGCGCAAGATGAACTATGTGCAGATTCCTGTCATGGCACGACTGGGGTGGGGACGTGAGCGCAATGGACTGCAAGGCTTTTTCCAGTTAGGTCCGCAGGTGGGTTTCTTCCTCAACGAGAAGACCAATACCAATCTTGTGAAAGGATACGAACCGACAGAACAGCGTGCTTCCTACATCACAGCACAAGACACGATGGCGGTGGAGAATAAGTTCGACTACGGTATCGCCGTAGGAGCCGGAATGGAATATTCACACCCCAAACTGGGACACTTCCTGCTCGAAGGCCGCTATTACTATGGACTCGGCAATATCTTTGGGAATACCAAGAGTGATTATTTCGGTAAATCCAATTTCGGACAGATCGTCGTCAAGTTAACCTATCTTTTCGACGTGTTTAAAACCAACAACTCTAAAATCAAATAAATATTTCTATGTTTAAAAACCATCCAAAAGGTCTGCTACTTGCAGCACTCAGCAACATGGGTGAGCGCTTCGGCTATTACATTATGAATGCCGTGCTCGTGCTCTTCCTCTGCTCTAAATTCGGCTTGTCTGACGAAACAAGCGGTGTGATTTACTCTTTCTTCTATGCCGGCATCTATGTGCTAAGCCTAGTGGGCGGTATCATTGCCGACCGTACACAAAACTACAAAGGCACCATCATGACTGGTCTTGTGGTGATGGCTCTGGGCTACGTCATCCTGTCTGTGCCAGTTATGGCAACCAGCAATAATGTGTCGTGGCTGCTGCCCCTGACCTGTTTGGCACTGTTCTTCATTGCCTTCGGTAACGGTCTGTTTAAAGGCAACCTTCAGGCGATCGTCGGTCAGATGTACGATAATTTTGAAGCGGAAGCTGCCAAAAAAGGCGAAGAGGCACTCCGCATCGCCAAAGGTCAGCGTGACTCTGGTTTCCAGATCTTCTATGTGTTCATCAACATTGGAGGACTCGTTGCACCTTTCGTAGCTCCCATGCTTCGCTCATGGTGGTTGCAGGTCAACAACCTCAGTTATGATGCTTCGCTGCCAGCCCTCTGCCACCAGTATATCAACGATGGTGCAGCGCTTTCGGCAGATGCCCTCAACAATCTGGGTGAGTTGGTGACCAAGGTGGGAGGACAGACAGGCGGAGACCTGACAGCGTTCTGCTCTCACTATCTGAACATCTTCAACACCGGAATCCACTATTCCTTCATTGCATCGGTAGTGGCCATGCTGATTTCGCTGGTCATCTTCATCTCTTCTCGTAACATCTTCCCCACACCAGGTAAGAAAGAAGCTGTTAAGGCAGAGGAATATACCGAAGAGGAAAAGCGTGAAATGGCAACAGAAATCAAGCAGCGCATGTTCGCCCTCTTTGCTGTGTTGGGTATCGCCGTATTCTTCTGGTTCTCATTCCACCAGAATGGTATGTCACTCAGTCTCTTCGCACGCGACTTTGTGGTTACCGACACCATAGCTCCTGAGATTTGGCAGGCAGTAAACCCATTCTTCGTTATTGCCCTCACACCGGCCATCATGTGGATTTTCGGAAGTCTGACACGTGCCGGACGCGCCATCTCTACCCCACGTAAGATAGCCTACGGTATGGGTATTGCCGGATTGGCTTATCTCTTCCTTGCCATCTATTCTATGATGCAGGGTTATCCCTCAGCCGAGGAATTCAAGATGATGGGCGATACCGCTAAGGCTACCATGAAGGCAGGACCTTGGGTTCTCATCGTCGTATATTTCTTCCTCACCGTAGCAGAACTGTTCATCTCACCACTGGGACTTTCGTTTGTTTCAAAGGTAGCCCCCAAACACCTGCAGGGTCTCTGTCAGGGCTTGTGGCTCGGTGCCACAGCCGTAGGCAACCTCCTCTTGTGGATTGGCCCGTTGATGTACAATAAGTGGCCCATATGGGTGTGCTGGTCCGTATTCCTCGTGGTCTGCCTCATTTCCATGGGTGTCATGTTCGGCATGGTCAAATGGCTTGAACGCGTTACAAAATAAACATTTTATCATCACGGCGCATCCTCATCAGGGGTGCGCCTTTTTTTCTTATCACGCCTATGTCTATAGGAGTCCTTGTCGTTACCGTGTGGCTCACACTGGTAGAACTCAATTGCGAAAATCTCTTCGATTACGAACACGACCCAGGAAAAAACGATACCGAGTGGGTAGAAGGTGGCATACGTCGTTGGTCGCCTCAGCGCTATTGGCTGAAACAGCGCCATATTGCCCAGGAGATCATGTCGTGCAGTAACGATACCGCATCATGGGGACTCCCTAATCTCATCGCGTTGACAGAAGTGGAAAACGACCGCGTGCTCCATGATCTCACCCGTCGGTCATTACTTCGCAATGCAGGATATCATTACCTCATGACAGAGTCCGCCGACAGTCGAGGAATTGACGTGGCACTCTTATACCAGCCATTAGTCTTCCGTCCCCTCTGTTACGATTGTCTGACAGTAGAACCCATGGAAGGCATGCGTCCCACGCGCGACATCCTCTACGTCAAGGGGAAATACATCTCTGGCGACACCCTCCATGTCTTTGTTGTCCATGCCCCCAGCAAGCTGAGTGGCGCTCGCTCGTCACAGTTATGGCGACAAAGCGTATTGCAACGCATCACTACCGAGGCAACCCGCATCCAAGTGCAGTCGCCAACAGCCAAAATCATCATCACAGGCGACTTCAACGATGTTGCAGACAGTCCTGTGCTCACAGCATTAGAAGCACACGGCTACCATAATATCAGCAATGGAGTTAAGGGCAGACATGGTGTTGCGAAAGCCTCCTACCGTTATCTTGGCCATTGGCAAGGCATCGACCACATCTTCGTCAGTCCCTCGTTATTGCCCCATCTGGAATACTGTCATATCAATGACGCCCCCTTCCTTCTTGAACCAGACAAGAAGTATGGCGGTCACAAACCGTTTCGCACCTACAACGGATATCGTTTCCAAAATGGTTTCAGCGACCACCTCCCCCTTGTCGTCCGTTTCCAACTCCAACGCCATTAATGTCACATTCCTCCCGAATTTTAACACACGAATTTACACCATATCAAAATTATTACTTAATTTTGTAGCATCAATTTCATTAAAAAAAATAGGATAGGAATAATAATTTCATTAACACGAGCAGAATATGAAAAACAAATGGTTTATTTTAGTTTGTGCACTGTTGGCGATAGAAACCAGCGCCACAGCACAACTGCTGCGCACCAATGTTGCGCAGGGAGAGATTGAGGGTGTCAGCCGCAACGGCCACGCCCTGTATATGAACATTCCATACGCAGAGGCACCTATAGGCAACCTGCGCTGGAAGGCTCCCGTGCCGAAAAAACCGTGGACAGGAGTGTACAAGGCCGACAAGTGGGGCAACCGCCCCCCACAACCAACCGACCCCAACCAGAACGGCAACGAGATTCCAATGAGTGAGGACTGCCTGTACCTGAGCGTTGAGACACCCGCAAAGTCATCTGATGAGCGCCTGCCCGTGTTTGTGATGATTCACGGCGGTGGTTTCCTCACCGGATCGTACAGCGGCACGCAGGAGAGCTTTGTCCGTGAGGGCATCGTTTATGTCAGCATTGAGTACCGCCTTGGAGCACTCGGCTTCATGAGTCATCCGGAACTCAGCAAGGAGGCTGGTGGCCTCTCCGGTAACTACGGAATACTCGACCAGATAGAAGCCCTGCGATGGGTGCACAACAACATTGCGGCCTTTGGCGGCGACCCTGAGAAGGTGACCATTGCCGGCGAGTCTGCAGGAGCTATCTCCGTGAGCATCCTCTGTGCTTCGCCGTTAACCAAGGGACTGTTCCGCGCCGCCATCTGCGAGAGCGGAAGTTCGTTCTGGCCCGTCGGTGAGAAGCGCGACGGAAATGTCGCCGTGTGTACGGTGCGTAGTGCCGAGCAGGCCGGTATCGGTTTCCAAAAGCGCCTCGGCAAGAAGAACCTCAAGCAAATGCGCAAGGTGCCGTTCCAACAGCTCGTTGACAACGCCCAGACGGATACATTCTGGCCTGTGGTTGACGGCCATGCCATCATAGACGACCAGTACAAGCTCTACGAGGCTGGACAATACAACGACGTTGATATCCTCATCGGCACCAACTCCGACGAAGGCTCCTTGTTCGCGTTCCCCATGCCCGTCGAAGCCTATCAGAAACGGGTCAAGGACATCTATGGCGACTGGGCCGACCGTCTGCTGGAGATATACCCCGCCACCAACGAACAGGAGGCCTGTTTTGCGCTGTCAGACATCTTCCGCGACGGTAGCTTTGCCTGGGGCACCTACGCCTGGGCCAACCTCCAGACCAAGACCGGTAAGGGACGTGTATATATGTACTACTTCGACCAAGACTCCGAAAACACCATCCTCCGCAGCAAAAGAGGCGGTGCCAGCCATGTTGCTGAGATGCCTTTCATCTACGGATTCAGCTTTAAGGGCGGTCGCATGACCGATACCGAGCGTCACATGCAGCAAATCATGTCGCGCTATTGGATTAACTTCACCAAGACAGGTAATCCCAACGGTGACTCGCTGCCCTATTGGACTACCTACAAACAGGACAAACCCACGGTGATGATCATCCATGAGGGTTTCCACCTCGACCGCCTGCCCAACCAACGCCAGATGGACTTCTTTGAAGCATTTTTCAAGAGTCGCAGGAAATAGAATATGATAATATACAAAGAACCTATCAAAAAGCAAAATGATGAAACATGGGGGCAGATTTCTGTCCCCATGTTCTTTTTTTGCGAAGCAACGAAAATCCACGGATCACACGGACGACACGGATCTTTCTTGCGTTGGTGCTTCGGAAAAGGTCACACAGAAATCAATCATCGGATTGTTTTCGTTAAGCCATGAGCAGAATTAAAGCTCGCTTTGATTATGCCATGGCGAGAAAACAAAGGCGTATGCCAATTTAGACGGAATTTTGGCCAAATTCTGCAGACAATGATGAAATAACAATTGGTCAGTTAATAACTGACCAATTTGATAAAGCAACACTGGAAGCTTTCCTTACAGTGCAGTTTACCCATCATTATGAGATACTTAGACGATCAGAGTCAATTAATGAACGTCTTTTTTATATAAGGCGTGTTGCAAGTGAGTTTTGGAGTGTTGACAAACTTAAATATAATATCCGTGACAATCCGCGTCATCCGTGTGCGTTTAGGAAACTGTTATATTGTTATATTGTAACGCTTGGGGGTGATGTCGTTTGCCTGTCCCCGTGACATTATATCCGACGTTCCGTTATGACATTGACCTTTCTCTGTGGCATCTTAAAAAAAACGTTTTCCAAAACTGTAAAACTGTAAAACTGTAAAAACTGCTATTTTCCCAAAATAACTCTAAAAACTTGGAACATATCGTTAATATTCGTATATTTGCAACGTACAATGGTACAAATACAGAAAATAAATTTTTCATATTTAAAGGATTTAAAAGAGGCCGTATGTGAATACCGCCTCTTTTCTTTTTATACTTTTGCCTTCAACAAATTTTCTGCGACATTAAATTTTAGTCAATCCATCAATCACCTGTTGGCGGTTGTGGCCATCCTGCCGATAACTCACGTGAATCCAGAAGGTTGTGCTCTTGACGCTCGCACGCTCGAAGATGAGCTGGTCAAACTTCTGGTTCATCAGCCAACACAGCCACTGACGACCTACTGCCGTGGATGGCAATACGATGTCTGCTGCTTCACCAACGAGGTGCTGACTCTTGCTCACACCGCCCACCGCCTGGTTGAGCGACGGGCAACGGTAGCCCGAACTGATGATGATGGGACAACCGGCATACTGGCGCAGGGGCTCTAACACATGCCGGCAGAGTTGCTGAAGGTTGCTCACTACCGCCAATGAAGGCGTGTTGTCAATGCCTAATCGCTTCGCCATGTAGGAGTTGGTAAACTCCGACAAGCGGAAATGCTCTGAAAGAATGATGTCTTTTGCCATGATCAGAATACGTTGGTAGAATGAAACTTCACGATGTCCTTGATCACCACATCCTGATAGATGCTGTCGTTATACTCTCGCGCGTTAAACCGCAGTGCACAATACACGAGGTCGCCCTTGCTGTATTTCCCCTGGTTGCCCAACAGGGTAGCAGCGAAAGTGTCTTCATACTGACTGCCAATCTCTTGCAGTACGATGATGGACTTACTGATCTGAGAGCCATCCTGCTTACGGATGGTGGTAGGTTCTGACTGTGAGATTACCTTGAAAAGTTCTTTCATAATGTTTCGTTATTTAATTGTTAATGATAATTTCAATCCTCTTAATTGCGCCTTATAGAGCCGATCGACCAGCTTCTTATTAGCCTCTGACGTCTGACACAACACCCCTCGCAACAGACGCTTACCCACAATAATGTCATTGTTGAGTAAGAACGGCCCATTCCCCACGGTGATGATATTCCCAGTAGAAAGTGTAGGCACAAACCGCTGAAGTTTCCTGTTCATCACCATCTCCAAACAATATTCTCCTGCTGGCAATTTACGCTCAGGATGTTCACACGTATCGCACACTGGATTATTGTTGATATAGAGTACACCGTCCTGCCCATATTTGGAACATTCGGCACGAATGATTGTTATCTTCATTTCTCGTAATTTCTATATTTTAGCTTTTCAAAAACTGTAAATCTGTAATCTGTAACGCCATTTGTTTTCACATAGCCACGAAACGCCCATTGGTGCAACATATTATAGGCGCCTTTCTTATCCAATCCCTGTTGCAGTCGGAGAGCCTCTGCTTCCTGCATAGTAAACTGGTTGGGCAATAGTTGCAGCAGATTTCTCGGCCCTCTGCGGTTGGATTTCTCCCCCTCAGTTTCTGCCTGCTCGATGGCAGAAGCAAAGAAGCGCATCTTACACCAGAGGTCGTACTGCTCCGACCAACGCACGAAATCGACAATCTCCTTTTCCCACTTGCAACCGTTTGCCACGTAGAGTACACACGCTTTGAGATAGGCGATGACGTTGGCACGAAACGAGAGGTTCTCATACACTCTGCTCTGCGTCATGCGTGCCGTATCGGCATTCTCTTCTTTCAGTTGCTGTGCCAACGCAATGGCTTCCTTACATTCCACAAGGCCGTTTGCCCGACACAGATTTTCGATATATGGCTTGAGCTGTTCGTCAAAGTGATCATCATAAGTGCCATAGACGGGCATTTCTGCGCCAATCTCTCGCTCCGGTATCGTACAGAAATTGATACGCGAGATAGGACCATCGGTCAGCACATTGCGGAAATACTGCTGTCCTTTGAGGATGGTTGTCGAAGCGTTCCAGTTGAACCGGACGGTGACACGCTCGGTCACCGACTGCATACCCACACGCGTCTGTCCGTAGGTATTTCCTGGGTCGAATGCCAGACACATGATGCGAAACTGTTGCTTGCCCTGACCTTTCAAAGCATCAAACTGGTCAATTTCGTTGAGCGACGTATAGAGGAAATGCTCCTGTGCCTCGGCGGTACGCATCACGAAAGCAGGATTGGTCATGTCGGCATCAATCTCCTGGATGACAAGGTTTTCGGGGCGCTTCGCCTTGTCTTTGTTGGCACCCTTTCTGCTCGCTTCTTCCTTCCATGCTTTCTCGCGTTCTAAATTCTCTCGGTCACGCTCCCGAATATCCGCCATGATATGTTTAATGGGGTCGCTGACACACGATTTACCGGCACCCGTGCCAGCCATCAGCACACACATCAGCGTGGCTTCATGCTCCACATTATCTATATAGGGGAAGCGTGTGCGCCACAGGTGGGTTGCCAACGGAGGAAATACCGCATGCGCCACGGCAGCCCGATAGATCTCTGGCGTCTGCGAGGTCAGGAGTTCGATGAGTTTGGGCAGCTTCTTCGGCATCTGAGGCGGAGCATCCTCACCCTCTCCGTCACCATCACAGCGGTTTTCCTGTTGCGCCACCTTCAAGGCTCGTTTCACTATTTCGGGCATCGCCATCGTCTGCTTGCGCTCGCATGCCGAACGGATGGTGGACATCCACCGACCTTGTTCTTCGCCGTAATTGGGCAAAAGGGTTGCTATCCACGATGGGTCATCGTTGCACAGGTAACGCAGGTTGCACGCCATGGAGAAGATGAACGCATTGCGCGACCCGTGTTCAGGGCGTCCGCCCAACTGGTTTTCCAGTGCCTCGACAATCGACGTATAAGGCATTCCCTGATACATGATGGGGTACGTTGCAGACTGGTCCTTGGTCGCCTCTTGACTTGACATTTCCTCCGTCATTTCACACTCTGCCACAGGTGCATTTTCTGCCTCAAACGGGGCATTATCAAAGAGTGTATTGTCAAGATAAATCAAATCATCTTTCGTCGCTCCAGTGGCAAAAAACACGCGCGTTACGTCCTTGGCAGCTTGGTCAAACGGTATCTGCAACAGGTCGCTTGCCCACTGCAAGTTTTCCTCCTGCGAGAGTCCTGCCCTACGGCGGAATACCAAGTGAAAACCTTTGTTGACCGACCGCTCCAACAGCACCAGTCCGAGTTCCTCTTTCTTGTCAAGGATCAGCTGTGGTGCTTCTTTCAAGCGCTTCTCATAGTCCTTCGCCTCTGGGTTAAAATCCACATCCATGCCCACGGTTTTCCCCACGATGTCGTAGCCTTTCAATGCAAAGGGTTCTGATCCTGCCAATGAATAGTTAAACTGCATCAGGCGCAACTTCGCCTTTTTGTTGCCGTTGCGGGCTTTCGTCAGACAGGCAGTCTGTTCGCCCGATTCCCTGAGCTTCATATACTGCTCTCTCGAAGTGATGGGGTAGC
>NZ_NPJB01000050.1:0-1025 GCF_002251345.1 Prevotella sp. P4-119
CGAAGTCCTTCACCGTGGTATTCTCGTCGATGGCGAGACCTCCGAGGTTGATGCTGGTCACCGCCTTGTCGCCAGTACCCTTCACCGAGATAGAGGGCAGCGTGCCTTGGGTGATCTGATAGGGAGCAGCGATGCATGCGCCGCCATCCGATTCAGCCTTGGTGAGATAGACAGGAGCAGCCACGCTGTTCGCACGGACGAACATGTTGTAGTCGGTGTGGTACTGCGCTTTCCTCTCGAAGGCATTTTTAAGCAGCGGAACGAGTCCTGCATACATGCGGACGATGTTCACCCATTTCATGCGCTGACGCTGTTGTCCCTTGGTGCGGGTGTTGCGTACCTTGGTCACTTTCTCCGATACTACGGTACGTCCATTGACAGTCTTGAAAGTCAACTGACCGGCCGATCCACTCATTTTTTTGATAAGTCCATTTAGAATAGCCATTTTGTTTTCCCCCGTTTGTTAGACCAGTGGGGGTTCTGGGGAATAGTTAGTTAATAAGTTAGTGAGCACTCATTCCCACATCGTCGGTTTCTCCTTTTCAGTTCCCATGTTCCTCCCATTTTGTCCCATCGTTGTCCGCCTAATTTTGGGATTTAGTGCGGATTCACTGGTGACTTACTGAGGAGTTGCCCACGTCTGTGTGCGGACGGAATGTTCTGTGCGATGAGTGATTCTCTCTTGAACCACGGTGCGTGCAAAGGTATGAAGAAAAACAATCGGTTGTTCCACTTGTCGCCAACTTGTGAGGAAATGTCCCAACTTGTTGCATTTACTTGTGTATCAATATGTTACAAAGCAAAATTTTGGAGTGTAAATCTTGGCGGTTATTGTATATTGCTGAATATAAGGAAGATAGGTGGAACACTATACTTTTATTGGCTTGAAACTGTGGTAGGATCATGGGTGAGAATTAGACGCTGTAAAGAAAAGAGCCGAAAACGGTATTTTTCAGTGAAACGCAAAAATGGCGTTACAGCGTTACAATATAACAATATAACAGTTTTGAAAAACCAAAATCTAT
>NZ_NPJB01000051.1:0-796 GCF_002251345.1 Prevotella sp. P4-119
TTTTGATTTTGGTTTTTCAAAACTGTTATATTGTTATATTGTAACGCTGTAACGCCATTTTTGCGTTTCACTGAAAAATACCGTTTTCGGCTCTTTTCTTTACAGCGTCTAATTCTCACCCATGATCCTACCACAGTTTCAAGCCAATAAAAGTATAGTGTTCCACCTATCTTCCTTATATTCAGCAATATACAATAACCGCCAAGATTTACACTTCAAAATTTGGCTTTGTAACCAACTGATACACAGGGAAATGTAACAAGCCGTGGGAAAAGTGGTCACAAGCCGTGGGAAAAGTGGAACAACCGATTATTTTTCTTCGTACCTTTGCACTGGCGTCCAAGATAGGCGGCACCGTGGTTCAAGAGAGAATCACTCATCGCACAGCACATTCCGTCCGCACACAGACGTGGGCAACTCCTCAGTAAGTCACCAGTGAATCCGCACTAAATCCCAAAATTAGGCGGACAACGATGGGACAAAATGGGAGGAACATGGGAACTGAAAAGGAGAAACCGACGATGTGGGAATGAGTGCTCACTAACTTATTAACTAACTATTCCCCAGAACCCCCACTGGTCTAACAAACGGGGGAAAACAAAATGGCTATTCTAAATGGACTTATCAAAAAAATGAGTGGATCGGCTGGTCAGTTGACTTTCAAGACTGTCAATGGACGTACCGTAGTATCGGAGAAAGTGACCAAGGTACGCAACACCCGCACCAAGGGACAACAGCGTCAGCGCATGAAATGGGTGAACATCGTCCGCATGTATGCAGGACTCGTTCCGCTTGT
>NZ_NPJB01000052.1:0-47985 GCF_002251345.1 Prevotella sp. P4-119
TTGAAAGTATCTCTGATGGCAGAATTAACTGTGCCAATGCTAATAGTCCTTGATTGTTCATGGTGCAAAGATATAAATTTTCTGTAGAATCAAAGAATATTCCCCCCTAGGTTTATCGGGTGAGCCCATGTACCTCCCATCTTTCTCCTATATAAATTTGCTGTATCTCCTATAAATTATCAGTAAAGATGTAAACAAAGCTTAATTTTTTTGTCATTCTGCAACTTTGGCAGTATCTTTGATGTCTATAATAGAAAAGAATTATATTCATTTAATAGATTAATAGAAAAAACTATGAGTACAACACTTGTTATTATCTTGGCAGTGGTAGGAATTGCATTGATTCTTATCTTCTTCTACAACAATCTCGTGAAACTGCGTAACAACCGTATCAACGCCTTTGCCAATATCGATGTACAACTCAAACAACGATTTGACCTCATACCGCAACTCGTGGCAACGGTTAAGGGATATGCAACCCACGAGAAGGAACTCCTGCAGCGTGTAACCGAAGCCCGTTCTGCTGCCATGGGCGCACAGACCATCAACGACAAGGTACAGGCAGACAACCAGCTCTCTGCCGCTTTGTCAGGTTTGAAAGTTTCCCTTGAGGCTTATCCTGACCTTAAGGCCAATCAGAACTTCCTGCAACTGCAAGGTGAGATTTCGGATATCGAGAACAAACTTGCAGCATCACGCCGTTATTTCAACTCAGCCACTCGTGAACTCAACAATGCCGTACAGACATTCCCAGGCAATATCATCGCCGGCATGTTTGGCTTCCATGCTGAACCCATGTTTGAAGTACCCCAGGAACAGCGTGCGCAGTTTGAGAAAGCTCCCGAAATCAAATTCTAAGTGAGAACGATGAGATACGTTGGTATTCAGACACAAATCCAGCGCAACAATTTTTATACCCTCTTGTTGCTCTTGCTGTTTCCCGCCATTCTTTTAGGGATGGTATGGATCTTTCTGGCATTGGTCAGCTATTTCGGCACATATTATTATGACGAATATGGCAATATGGTCAATGTCTTCGATGCAGCAGTAGTCAACGACTATTTCCTACAAACCATTCCTTGGGTCATTGGCGGTGTGGCCGTATGGTTTCTCATTGCCTATTGCTTCAACTCGTCTATGGTCAGACAAGCCACAGGCGCACGCCCTTTAGAGCGCAGGGAGAATCCGCGGGTATATAATATTGTGGAAAACCTCTGTATTGCAGGAGGTATGGACATGCCAAAAGTGTGTGTGGTTGACGATCCGCAGCTCAATGCCTTTGCCAGCGGTATTGACCGCAAGAGCTATATGGTCACCGTCACCACCGGACTGCTGAAGGTACTCAACGACGAGGAACTGGCTGGTGTGATAGGTCACGAACTGACCCATATCCGCAACCATGATACCCGCTTGCTTATCACGAGCATCATCTTCGTAGGTATAGTATCGGCTGTGATGAGCATGGTGATGCATGTCATACAAAACATATTCTGGTTTGGCGGCGGCAACCGTCATGTAAGTAGTGACGACGACAATAAGAACAGCGGACTCTCCGTCATCATCGTGCTGCTCATCGGCCTGCTTTGCTCAGCCATTGCCTATGTCTTTGTACTGCTGACCCGTTTTGCCATTTCGCGCAAACGTGAGTTTATGGCAGATGCCGGTGGTGCCGAACTGTGCCAGAATCCCCTGGCCTTGGCTTCCGCCTTGCGTAAAATTTCCAATAATCCAGGCCTCGGACGTGTGGAGCGTGAAGATGTAGCCCAACTCTTCATTATCCATCCCCGTCGTCACGCACAGAGTGTGATGAGTATGATTAACGGCCTCTTTGCCACACACCCCAGCACCGAAGAACGAATCCGATTGCTCGAACAGTTCTGATAGCGGAATCTTCCCGCCGAACCATCGGTTATCGGTTACAACCGCAGTGTAGAGATTGTCCTTTGTGACATCCTACGCTGCGGTTGTTGTTTCGTTAATTTACACTAAAAGACTTACAGAAAGTTTGTCAATATCAAAAGTTTTTGCTACTTTCGTCATTCCAAACGAATAATGAAACATATCTAAAACAAATAACAACAATATGGTAGAACTTAAAAACGAACGGATAGCCATCAAGGTGGCACCGCTGGGAGCCGAACTCCAAAGCATCACAGACAACAACGGAAGAGAATACCTCTGGCAGGCAGATCCTGATTTCTGGCCGAGACATTCACCCATACTGTTTCCTATTGTTTGCAGCGTCAACAACGATACCTATACCGTTGATGGCAAGCAATATCATTTGCCACGTCATGGATTTGCCCGTGATACCGAGTTTACGCTGGTGAGACAATCCAAAGACCGCGTGACGTATGCCCTTCATGACAGTGAAGAGACCCTGAAGGTCTATCCCTATCATTTCAATCTCGCCATCAGCTATCGTCTTGATGGCAACAAGGTTGTTGTGACTTGGCATGTGGAGAATACTGACACCCAGGAGATCCATTTCCAGATTGGCGGTCATCCAGCTTTCAATGTGCCAGGCATGAAGAAAGGCGACGAACTGAAAGGTACCCTTGTATTGGACAACGCTCAGCCGATGACCAATCTGAAGAGTTTTGCCGATGGTAGTCATGAGATGACAGAGATTCCTGCAGAGACCGATCAAGGTGTGATTCGTTTCAACGATGAATATTTCAAGGACGACTCCGTTAAGTTCCATCGTTGCCAGACCCATCGTGTGTCTTTGCTCGACACCGACGGTCGTCCTGCTGTAACGCTCGACTACAAATGTCCGGTGATGGCTTTCTGGAGTCCCTATCAGAAAAAAGCCCCGTTTGTATGTCTTGAACCATGGTATGGATTGGGTGACCCACGCGGATGGGAAGGTGAATTTAAGGACAAAGTCTTAATGAACCATCTGCAGCCCGGTGCTTCATTCATGTCACAATACACCATTACAATAGGTGAGTAAAATGTGATATTTCAATATACCGTCAGTCGCTGTAGTCTCTGGGTTGCAGCGCCTGATGCTTTTTGGGGTATGCATGCCTGCTTCATCCCAAAGAACCAAGTCGTTAGTCAGTACTCTAAAACCTTAAAAACACGACACTCCATTGGAATATCGTGCTTCGATAGGTGTTATCTGGTGTTTGTCTGTAAGCGAGTGGGGGCAGAAGGCTTCTCGATAGCGAGTGGAGTCAGAAGGCTTCGCGATAGCGATTCTCATCCTTATCGTCAAGCATAGAGAGATAACTCTGATAACGGCTTTGCGCAATGTAGTGATCCTCTACCGCCTTGATAACGGCACATCCCGGCTCATGGGTATGTGTGCAGTCGCTGAATCGACACTGTTTGGAGTACTCGAAGATTTCTTTGAAATAACTGGTGAGCTCTTTGCGCTCCATGTCGAAGGTGCCGAACCCTTTGATGCCCGGTGTGTCGATAAGCCAACCGCTCTGATCGGGCAGACGGAGCATCTCGCTGAAGGTAGTGGTGTGCATACCCGTGTTGTGTGCATCGCTGATTTCTGCTGTGCGCAGATTGACATCCGGAAGGATGCAGTTGATGAGGGTTGATTTTCCTACGCCGCTGTTGCCGCTGAGCAGGGTAATCTTTCCAGTGAGCTTTTCGGTTAGTGCAGCTACCCCGTCACCTGTTGCAGCCGAAATGGCATGACACTCATAGCCCACAGTTTCATAGAGGCTGATCATCATCTGCTGGTAATGCAGTTCATCGTCAGCCAAGGTGTCGGTCTTGTTGAATGTCAATATCACAGGCACCCGATAGGCCTCTGCCGAAGCCAGGAAACGGTCGATGAAGGTAGTGCTTGTCTCCGGTCGTGCCACGGTAATGACCAGTAGAGCCTGATCCACATTGGCAGCGAGGATGTGGCTTTGTTTGGAGAGATTGATAGACTTGCGGATGATATAGTTGCGTCGGTCTTCAATCTCGGTGATGAAGGCAGTGCCTTCCTGATTGGTGATGATTTCCACGCGGTCACCCACCGCCACCGGATTGGTGGAGCGAATCCCCCGTAGTCGGAAATTCCCTTTGATTTTACAGTCAACAGTTGGTCCATCGTCCGTAAGAACGGTGTACCAACTGCCGGTGTTTTTTATGACGAGTCCTTTCACGGGCTTATACTGTCATGATTTCCTTGTTCTTGGCCTCCATCAAGTCGTCGAGCTTTTTGATGAACTTGTCGTGTAATTTCTGCAAGTCGTTCTCGGCATCCTTCTCCAGGTCTTCTGAGAGTCCGTCTTTGATAGCCTTCTTCAGTTTGTCTTTGATGTCGGCACGCACGTTGCGCACTTCCACCTTGGCTCTTTCAGCAATCTTGTTACACTGCTTCACCAAGTCGCGACGACGCTCTTCGGTAGGCTGTGGGATACCCAGACGGATGATTTCACCGTTGTTCTCTGGTGTGATGCCCACATCCGAGTCCATGATGGCTTTCTCTATTTCGCGAATCTGCTTTTTGTCCCAAGGCTTGATAGCTATGGTGCGGGCATCGGGTGTAGAGATGTTAGCTACTTGGTTCAAGGGTACTTTCGAACCATAGGATTCTACACGCACGCCATCGAGGATGGCGACGTTGGCGCGACCGGCACGCACGCGGCTCAGTTCTTCTTCTAGAAACATGGTTGCCATCTCCATGCGCTCTTCGGCTGCGGATAATGTCTGCTTAACGTCTATCATATTATATACTGTTATCGTTTGTTTCGACAAAGATACGGAGAAATTCCGAAATGACAAACAATATAGGAAATAAAATTTTGTATTTCGATTATAATGTCGTACCTTTGAACCTTGAAAACAAACAAAACTACTGATAAAACCAATTTAACATGAGAATGAAACGATGTACCACAGGGGTGGTCTGTGTCTTCCTGGCACTGACTGCCGCACAGTCCCGTACCTGCGAAAAAGCAGAAACAATGCAGGTTTTGCGTCGCGTCAACAACTATTTCATGGGACGCTATGCCGACCCGACGTTGCCTACTATGGTGAAACGCAGCCGCACGAGCAATCTATGGACCCGTGCCGTATATTATGAAGGACTGATGGCGCTCTACGAGATAGATCCCGATGCGCGCTATGCCGACTATACCGACCGCTGGGCAGCGTCCCATCAGTGGACTCCCCGCTATGGTGTGACCACGTGCAATGCCGACGACCAGTGTTGCGGTCAGACCTACCTGATGCGCTATCTGCAGGTTGGAGGCGATGAGAAGATCAGTAAGGTGAGAGAGAATCTCGACCTGCAGATGAAAACCTACAATCCTAAAGCCAACAATGCGCTCTATGGCTGGTGGACATGGATTGATGCTATTCAGATGGCCATGCCGCTCTATTTCCAGATGACAGCCATCACCCACGATCAACGTTACCAGCAACATGCCATGATGATGTATCGTTGGAGCAGAAACATGCTGGCAGGCGGACTCTTCAATGCCAAAGACGGATTGTGGTGGCGCGATGCCGACTATGTGGCGCCCTATCATGAGCCGGATGGTAAACCCTGCTATTGGTCGAGAGGCAACGGATGGGTCTATGCCGCATTGGTGCGCTGCATGCAACAGGTGTCGCCGAAAGACAAGGTCTATAAGGAACTGAAAAAAGATTTCCTGGCCATGAGCCGCGCCTTGCTCAACTGTCAGCGTGAGGATGGCTTTTGGAATCCCAGTCTGGTGTCCACCCATTATGCCATGCCCGAAACAAGCGGTACTGCGCTTTTCCTCTATGGCATGGCATGGGGCATACGCCAGGGACTCCTTGACGAACGTAAATATGAGCCGGCATGCCGTCGGGCATGGCAGGGGATGGTGCAACAGGCGGTTCACAAGGACGGCTTCCTCGGATGGATGCAAGGCACGGGCAAAGATCCTTCTGCCGGTCAGCCTTTGAGTTACGACCGCGTACCCGATTTTGAAGACTACGGCACCGGATGCTTCCTCCTTGGCGGAGTGGAGTATTACCGCATGATCACCAGGGACGAATTAACCCCGTGTGTGATATGAACGATGTATATGATTAAGGTGTGAAACAATGAAAACAAAATATATCCTACTGCTGATCGCCATGATGACTGCCATTGGCACGACCGCACAGACATGGCCTTCACCCAAACCCGAAGCACGTCCAGGCACCCGATGGTGGTGGCTGGGATCTGCAGTTGACCACCAGGGACTGGAATGGAACATTGGCGAGTATGCCCGTGTGGGCATTGGGGCAGTGGAAATCACACCGCTCTATGGCGTGAAGGGCAACGAAGCCCATGAACTCCCATTTCTCTCTCCGCAGTGGATGGCGGCATTGCGCGACGTGCAGCAGATTGCCGCCGCCCATCATATCGAGGTAGATATGAACTGCGGAACAGGATGGCCCTTCGGAGGTCCTGAGGTCACGATAGACGAGGCAGCCTGCAAGGCCGTGTTCGTTGACAGCATGATCACCTCCGACAAGCGCCCGTCCGACCAACACCGACTGGCAGTGCCTGCCAAGGAGCGCCCCTATGCCCAATGGCAATGCACCAGAGTCTATCCCACCAGTCAACCACGACAGTGGCGCGTCATCAGCGTCTATGCCTCACGCACGCGTCAGAAGGTGAAACGCGCTGCACCTGGTGGTGAAGGACTCGTCATCGACCATTTTGACCGTCAGGCGGTGGCACATTATCTCAATAGGTTCACCCAAGCGTTTGAATACACCAAGACTCCTTATCCCCATACCTTCTTCAACGACTCCTATGAGGTGTATAAGGCCAACTGGACCCCTTCGCTCTTCGACGAATTTCTCAAACGCCGTGGCTACGACTTGCGCGACCATCTGCCCGAACTTCTTGACGGTGGTGACGGTAATAAGGCGCTCCACGACTATCGTGAGACGTTGAGCGACCTGCTCTATGAGAACTTCACCCAGCAGTGGGTGGCTTGGGCACACCGCAATGGGGTATCGGTGAGAAACCAAGCCCACGGTTCTCCTGCCAATCTGCTCGATCTTTATGCCGCCGTAGATATACCAGAGATAGAAGGTTTCGGACGCTCCGAGTTTGGCATCCGCGGACTGCGCAGAGACCCCGGCATGACCCTCAAGAACTACAGCGATGTGTCGATGCTGAAATACGCATCGTCGGCAGCACATGTGATGGGAAAGCCGCTGACCAGCAGCGAGACGCTCACTTGGTTGACCGAACACTTCCGCACCTCCTTGTCGCAGATGAAGCCTGACATCGACCTGATGTTCTCCTGCGGCATCAACCACATCTTCTTTCATGGCAGTTGCTACACCCCGGAGCATGATCCATGGCCCGGATGGAAATTCTATGCATCGGTCGATATGAGTCCCACCAACAGCATTTGGCGCGATGCCCCTTTCTTGATGCAGTATATCGAACGCTGCCAGTCGTTCCTGCAAATGGGACAGCCCGACAATGATTTCCTGGTCTATCTGCCCGTCCATGACATGTGGCGCATCCGCGGTCCTCGCAATGATGATGCTAAGTCGGAGAGCAAAGACCGCAGGGGCGGGGAAGACCTCCTCATGCAGTTCGACATCCATACCATGGACGAGAAATGTCCGCAGTTTATCCGGAGCATCCTCCGCATCGACAGCCTCGGCTACGATTGCGACTATATCAGCGACCGCCAACTGGCACAGGTCAAGGTCGATGGCGGACAGCTCGTCACCCCTGGCGGCACACGCTACAGGGGAATCATCATCCCCACAGGTACCACCGTTGACGACAGACTTCAGAGCCTGTTACAGAACCTCACACCTTATATTATTTATGGTGAAGACCGACAGGCGATGGCGCATCTTGCCAAACCCGAACCATGGCGAATGAATCCCGGTGTGCGTATGATCAGAAGAAAGACAGACGACGGCTACATCTATTTCGTTGTCAATCTCTCGCCCCGCGACTGTCGCTTAAACGCAGCATGTCTCTCCGTACCTACGCAACACATCGTCTGCTACAATCCCATGACGGGCGACGTGAACCGTCTGCCTATGGTTGCCGACGCTCCTGTCGTCTGTCTTCAGTCGGGAGAGAGCATCATCCTGCAAACAGGAACAGCTGCCGACCGTCCCCTGTCAACAGGCCAATACGGTATGACATTAGCGACAGAGACCCTGCCGCTGGACGGCCCCTGGACCCTGTCGTTCATCGACGAGACTCCACGCGTCAGCGAAACCTACACCATGCCGACTCCGCAGACCTGGGAGACGCTTGGCGAATCCGCCTCGGTGACCATGGGCACTGGAGTCTATGAGACCGCCTTCTGCCTGACCAGAAAGCAAGCCGCCCAGGCCTGCATCATCTCGCTGGGCAAAGTCTATGAGTCGGCACGCGTATATATCAACGGCAAGTTCATCGGCTGTGCATGGGCAGTACCCTTCCAGCTCGACTGCCGCGACGCCTTGCGCAAGGGCAAGAACACCCTGCGCATCGAAGTGACCAATCTGCCAGCCAACCGCATACGCGATCTCGATAGACGTGGTGTGGAATGGCGAAAATTCAAGGAAATCAACTTTGTAGATATCAACTATAAGAAGACACGCTACGACGGATGGCAGCTGATGCGCAGCGGACTGCAGGGCGCACCCCTGTTGCACTTCTATCCCCAAACACCCTCCGCCTGGCCTTCAAAAGAGGAATAAACAATATAAAACAATAAATAGAACTATTACATCAAAATGAGTACAATTACAATGTTCATCATCGTCGCCTTTGTTGCAGGCTACCTCTGTATAGCCCTTGAAAGTCTGACGAAAATCAACAAGGCAGCCATTGCTCTGCTCATGTGTGTGGTCTGCTGGACCCTGCTGATGGTATCACCTGGAGCATACTATCCCGATGTAGCCTCTGACGGCGTACTCCACCACATCTCCGAAGTGATCGAACACCATCTGGGCGATGCCGCAGGCACCCTCTTTTTCCTAATGGGCGCCATGACCATCGTAGAGATAGTCGATAGCAACGGCGGATTCAATTTTGTGCGCGACATCATGAAGACACGCTCCAAGCGCAAACTCCTGTGGCGTGTGGCTATTGCCACCTTCTTCCTCTCTTCCATCCTCGACAACCTCACCGCCTCCATCGTCATGATCATGGTACTCCGCAAACTGGTACAGTCGCGTGAAGAGCGTCTCATCTATGCCGCATTGATCATTATCTCCGCCAACTCAGGAGGCGCATTCTCGCCCATTGGCGACGTCACCACCATTATGCTGTGGATCAAGGGAGTGATCACCACTCAGGGCATCCTTACTGAAATCTTCATCCCCTCGTTGGTATCGATGTTGGTGCCCGCCTTCATCCTGCAATATTCGTTGAGTGGAAAGTTTGACAAAGAGCAGAACCTCGTCACCGCCGAAATCAGCCAGTTCACCAAGGTGCAACGCAACATCATCTTCTGGCTCGGCGTAGGCGGTTTGGTCTTTGTGCCCATCTTCAAGAGCATCACCCATCTTCCTCCGTTCATGGGCATCCTCCTCGTGCTCGGCGTACTGTGGACCGTGACCGAGATTTTCCATCACAACACTAGCGAAGACGACACTATGGCAAAGCGCGTCAGCGACCTCCTGTCGCGCATCGACCTATCCACCATCATGTTCTTCCTCGGCATCCTCATGGCAGTAGCCGTGCTGCAGGAGATCGGCGTCCTCACCGCCTTGGGCACCGGACTCAACGAAGTCTTTGTCGGCAACTACTATGTCATCAACGGCATCATCGGTGTCCTCTCCAGCATAGTCGATAACGTGCCCCTGGTAGCAGGCTGTATGGGTATGTATCCCGTAGCCGAGACAGGTGCCATGGCCATCGACGGCATATTCTGGCAGTTGCTCGCCTACTGTGCCGGAGTAGGCGGTTCGATGCTCATCATCGGTTCTGCAGCCGGTGTTGTTGTCATGGGCTTAGAGAAAATCACTTTTGGTTGGTACTTGAAGCGCATCACGTGGATAGCCTTCGTCGGCTATCTTGCAGGCATTGTGACCTATTGGTTGCAACAGGCATTGCTGGCATAACTTCCAGCCCATAAGTCCACACTGTCCAATGCTGATATTGGATGATACCTCATCAGTTGCTGTAGCCAATGTGGTGCAGCGTCTGATGAGGTTTATTTATGATTTTCAAAAATATTCGACCACTCGACCACCGCTGAGACATAATGCGCTATTGCGCAATGCTTTAAGTGGTGGTCGATGACTTTATATTTACGTGTTTCGACCACACTTCGACCACCAGAGAATATCTTGCCCATGTTTATCAGAACTTTTGCCGATGCCTGATAAAAATATTATCCAACGTTTGATAAAGGTGTTATCTAACGTTTGATAAAGGTGTTATCTAACGTTTGATAAAGGTGTTATCTAACGTTTGATAAAGGTGTTATCTAACGTTTGATAAAGGTGTTATCCAACGTTTGATAAAGGTGTTATCCAATGTTGATAAAGATGTTATCCAACGTTGATAAAGGTATTTTCCAACGTTTAGCAAGTGTATTCTCTAACGTTTGGCAAAAGATATTGCCAACGCTTGGTATCGATGTTGACAAAGAGTTTGCTTGTATATGTGGCCGATAATCTAATAATCGACCGCTCTATAATAATCTCTATGTTAGTAAGTTACGTGGATACGTGGTCGAGTGGTTGAAATACTGTGAAAAACTATAACTTTGGTATATGAGAACGGGGTGAAGCGCCCTTACCTCTATTCCTTTTCAATAACCTCCACAGGAATCCAGAACCAGAATTTAGAACCATTATTCACTTCGCTCTCTACGCCGATGTCGCCATGGCAGGCGGTGACGATGGACTTGCAGATGGAGAGGCCGAGGCCTGTGCCCTGCACAAACTCGTTGAGCTTGACGAAACGATCGAAAACTGCTTTTTGTTTGTCGTGGGGTATGCCCGTTCCGGTGTCTTCGCAGAAGGCATAGATGCCCATCTGACCGTTGCGCTTCTCCAGGCGATAGCCTACCCAGATGCTGCCCTTCTTCGTGTATTTCAATGCGTTGCTCACAAAATTGCTGAATATCTGGCGCACGCGACCGATGTCGATCGATACTCTGAGCTTCTTCAGGGGTTTGGAGGTGACAAAGCGCAGATGGTGGCGCTGCACGCGGATCTCGATGGATTGGCAGAGGTATTCAAACTCTTCGGCAAAGTCAACTTCGGCGGGCTTGACGTCCATCGGGTT
This sequence comes from Prevotella sp. P4-119, assembly GCF_002251345.1. Lineage (NCBI taxonomy): Bacteria > Pseudomonadati > Bacteroidota > Bacteroidia > Bacteroidales > Prevotellaceae > Prevotella > Prevotella sp. P4-119. Next base: position 11,189 of record NZ_NPJB01000052.1, read on the forward strand.
GTCGTTGATGGTGGAGGCTTCGAGGATGCCGTTGATGAGACGCACCAGGATGTCGCAATGGGTGCGGATGATGTGGATAAAGCGTTCACGCTCCCCGGCTGATTCTGCATATTTCAGCATGTCGGAGAAGCCTACAATGGAGTTGAGGGGCGTGCGCAGTTCGTGGGTCATCTGGGCGAGGAAGACGCTCTTCTGCTGGGCGCTGTTCTTGGTTTTCTCGCTGATCTCGACCACTTCTTTCTTGATATTCTCCAGTCTGGTGACGTCGTGGAGCATGCCGCTGTAGCCCAGGGTGGATCCGTCGTCGCCTTTGCGCAGGCGACCGTAGATGTCGTGGGCGCACGGACCTTTGCTGAATGCGGAGGAGTTGAGCTGCCGCTTCACGTGGAATGGTCCTTGGAAGAGGCCGATGCTCTCGTCGCTGATCTTGTATTCGTCGTAGAGTTCCGGGGGCAACTGTCTGAGGTATTTCTCAAACTCGATGACGTAGTCTGCATGTTTCAGCGTGTGGGAATAGTAGATCATCTTATTGCGTAGATCGAGATCCCACATCGTCCAGTCGGAGTGATTCAACATGAATTTCAGTCGCTTCTCGTTATAGTCGATGTATCGCTGGAGCGTATCACATTCGTGCTGACACATGATGAGATGGTGGTAGGTGTCGCTCTGGGCTTTGATGTCGTAAGCCATGAGGAGGTAGTTGGAGACACGGCCGAAGTAGTCGAAGAGTGGGACGACGTTGTATTCCACGCATGCCTCGCGACCCTGGTCGCTGTCTGCGGGGGCAAGGTGGCAGAGGAAGATGGGGTCGTGGCGACTCTCGTTGAAGGCGTCGGCAAACATCGGCATGTCGAAAAGTGAAGTCTTCTGCAGCAATCGTGCGTTTTTCGCATCAGCTTTACAGATGCGTTTCATCTCTTCGTTGCTGTTTTCTATCCATCCGTTTTGGTTATAGACTGCCATGGCCACCTTTGAGAATTGGAAGAACTGCAGGAACTTCCGCTCCATCTTGTTGGCTTCGTGGATCAGTCCTACGTTGTGGGTCTTATCGACTATGGTGGCATAGATGTTTACTGGCTGTCCGTAGGCATCCTGCTCGACGGCGAAGTGGCCGCGCAGGTGTTTCCATATCGGCTTGTCTTTAGTGCCGGCATTCCATCGTCCACTCAGTTCCACGTGTTTGTCCATGCTGCCGTCTCTCAGCTGTTCGAGCCGTCTCACCCAGTTGTTGCGTTCGGCAGGGTGGAGGCGCTGGCTGAAGTCGAACCACGACATACCCTCGTCGGGCAGCAGACTGCCGTACTGATTGACCAGTATGCGCGAGGTAAGGTCGTACTGAAATACGTAGTGGTAGCCCATCTGCAGGGCACGCGTCATCATGGCATCGAGTTCGCTGTTGCGCTGGCTCTTGGCGCGCACCCTCCCTCTCGCTATGCGGGTGCCCATATAGCACATCAGGGCAAACATCACCGCGCCAATCATCAGATACCCCCACATGGGGATGGTTTTCTTACGGATGCGCTCTGGATGCAGCCATTTGTCGTTGATGAGTGCCACCCGTCCGCGCTGTTTCAGTTGGGAATAGACATAGTCGATGTCTGCGATGAGTTTCGTATCGCGTCCGATGACATGGATCTCGCTGACGGGTATGCCCACATCGTTGAGGATGAGTCCCGACTTGTCCATATTGAGTTGTCTGATTTTCCATTTCAGCGGCTCTTCACCCCATACGTAGTATTTGAAGTCGTGTGCCAATACGCCCATAAGGGCTGTCTTGGGCGACTGAAATTCCAATTGGCTGAGATAGGATGAGTCTTCTTCAAGAAAATAATGTTCCGTATAGTCGGCTGGTTTCAATACCGTACCGGCTTCCACCAGTTCTTTGAGTGAACTGTTGGACGATGTTGTGCCGCAGGTGACTGCCACGATGCGGTTGTAGTTGATGATGTTGCGGGTATAGCAAAAAGGCGGTTTCCTGTAGCGTCCGACATTGGCAAGAATCAGGTCTGCATCGCCACGTTCGAAGGTCTTGAGGGCATTGGCCCACTCTTTCAGTACGAATTTATAAGGGATGTCGAGTTGGTCTAATATTTCTGTCATGATCTCAACATTGGTGCCGGCAGGCCTGCCCGTGTCGTCTTGGAATTCATAGGGCGGCTTGTCCCAGTCGCCCACAATGATGACGGGGTGGGCAGCGTCGTATCGGCGCTGGTACTGCGTCTTCTGTCGCGGTGCGTCTCCCCATGCCGTGCTGACGGTCAGCAGGGCAGCAATCAATGTCATGATATGTCTCAGAAAACTAACTTTCATGGTTAAATGAACTTCTTACGTTTGATAAGTGATGCCTGACAGGGAATGCTGACCCATACGATGGTGCCCTGTCCTGATTCAGAACTGATTTCCAGTGTGCCGTTCATCATCTCTGCCAGTTGCTTGCAGACGGGCAGACTGATGCCGATACGCTCGTCGATGCTGCCGCCGGTATGCTGCTTGATGAGTTGGAGTTCGCGGTCGCTGATGCCGTCGCTGGTATCTTCTACGGAGATGATGAGACGGCGACCGATATAGTCGAAACGCACTCTGACAAAACCGTGCTTCGTGTTGAAGGCGGCATTGCTGATGAGCGATGTGAGCAGATGGGCTATGTTGTAGCCGTCGATATTGAGAACCAGTTGGTCGTAGGGTATTTCCATGATGAAATTGACACCGTTGGGGTGTGCCATGTCCCATCCCCGCTGACAGTTTGTCTTGAAGAGTTCGGTAAACTCAGTGGGTGTCGGGGTGATCTTCACCATGTCGGAGTCGATGCGCGAATAGAAGAGTATCTCGTCTATCAGTCGCAGGAGGTGGTCGGAATTGTCGAGTATCTCTTTGGTGAATACATGCTCGTCCTCTGGGGTGATGTCGGTAGAGAGCATTTCGGCAAATCCCACAACGGCGGTCAGCGGTGTGCGTATCTCGTAACACATATTCTTGAGGAAGCTGTTTTTGGCATGCTCAATCTCGCGAGCGGTGCTGTAGGCTTCGTCCAGACGCAGTTGGTTGGCTTTCAGTTCGCTGATGTCGTAGCAGATGCCAAAATAGGCGTCTTTCTCTTCAATATCATCATGAACAGGTGTCATGCAGAATCTGAGCCACAACGGGTTCTCGCCCGAACGGATGACGGTCATCACCTCCATGCAGAAAGGTTCCTGCGAACGGTTGTCCATCTTGCTCAACAGGTGCATGACGCGTTTCTGCGAACGCTCGTGAACCAATGTCATGCAACGGGTCTGGGTCAGTTCGTACTGCACATGGCTGAGATTGTCTTTGACACACAGCGTATGGGTTTCTGGAGAATAGCGCACTATGCGCATGCCGCTGACCTTCAAGAGGTAGTTGGTATGGTCGATATAGTTGTCGAGCTGATGCTGCAGGTCTCGTTTCCTTGCCAATTTATCTTTCCATTGCTTCTTGATCTCGATGTGCTGGCGGATGTCCTCTACGACCACCAACAGATTGTTGGCGTGCTCGTTGGCTTCGTCGCAAGCCACCATCATGTGAATCTCAAAGATCTGTGTGCCGCTCTGGTTGATGATATGGCCCAGCTCCTTGCTGGTGAGATGATTGTCGAAGTCCACCTTCCGACACATCGATACACCGTCCAACGCTTCGATGTGATCCTCTTCGAGTTCGAAAAGTGTACGGAAAGAGGGCGACTGGCGGATGATGTCTTTCTTGTCGCACTGGAAGAGGCTGCATGCCTTTTCGTTGATATTGGTGAGCTGTCCTTCTGCGTTGAACACGATGATGCCGATCGTCGAACTGTCGAAGATGGTCTTGTAGCGAATGAGTCGCTCTTCGGCATCCTGCTCCATGCGGAGTTCGTCGGTAATGTCTTTCTTCGTGCCAAGAATGACAATAGGGTTGCCTTTCTTGTTGCGCTGCAGGACGGAGAGCTGTATCTGGAAGTCGTGTTCCTGATTGTCGCCTGTTTCGGCATCCATCGCCTTGATGTCAAGCGATACCTGTTCGTCGGTGATGCTCCCGTCTATGAGTTGCTCGATGACACGCATCAGACGGTTGAAGTCGCCAGTGTAGTAGCGGTGGGAGAATTCTTCAGCAGGATAGGTGATATAGTTCATGCTGTCGCGATCATACCAGTTGAAGGACTCGGTGTGGACGTTGTAGGTCCACATTCTTACGCCGCTGGCTTCAAGAATCAGCGACATACGCTGGTTCTTCAAGTCGTAGGACTTGGCAAGCTGCCTGTCTTTGCGACGGAAGTAGTATAGGCTATACAGCAATGGTATGGTCAGCAGTGTGGCAATGCCCATCAGCCACCATGCCCATGCCGGCATCTGCCATTCGCCACGATCGGGGTAGAACCATTTGTTCTGCAGCGGTTCGAAGCGGTCTTCGGAATTGAGCAGGGTATAGACACTGTCTATCTGGTTTAGTAATTGCTGGTTGTGGGATACAAAACGCGCCTCACCCAGGGGGATATCGACATCGGTAATCTGGATGTTGTCGAGGTCGTACGTCCGCTTCAGATACTCCAGCGACGGCTTGTACCAGATGACCTGCCCCTGTTCGGTATCGCTCACTCTGAGAATGGCCTCGTTGATGTCTTTCACGGGGATGGCATTCGCTCCCCATTCGTAGTCAATCATCAGGCGATGCACCATGCCGCTGTCGAGGACAGTGACCCGCTGCTTGCTCAGGTCGCTGAACGTATGGATGTTGACGGGTTTGTCGATTGGTGTTGCCAGACTCATGGTGATGAGTGATATGGAGTTGCGGCTATAATGGCCGAAGCGACTGAAGAATCCTGTTGATCTGACGACGATAAGGTCGGCATTGTCATGGTTGAGGTCTGCCTGGTTTTGTGTGGCTGGCTTTAATACAATGGTATAAGGGATTTTGAGCTTCTCAAAGATCATCTTAATGACCTCGATGTTGTAGCCGTCGGGCTTGCCCTGCTCGTTAAGAAAGGAGTAGGGGTACATATCCCAACAGTCTTCATAGATCAGCGGATGTTCGTTGGTGTATGTTCTTGTATGATTGTTGGAAGACGAAGCATTGGCAGCCATAGTGCTGAAAAGGACTATGGCTACCAATGTATATATGAACCTTTTGTTTGGTTTTCTTTGCATCTGTTGCTGAGAATATCTTTATAGTTATTCAGCCACAAAGATAACCAAAATAGGTTACATTACAAAATTTTATTATTCTTTTTTATCAAATAACGTCAATATGAAGCTTATAGTGGGTATTCGTCGAAAGCATAGAGCACAGTAGAGAGGTATCGCTCACCGGTATCGGGCAATAGGGTGACAATGGTTTTCCCTGCGTTCTCCGGGCGCTTGGCCAATACCGAGGCGGCATAGGCTGCTGCTCCAGAAGAAATGCCTACCAGAAGACCGTCCTGCTGTGCCAGTTCGCGACCTGTGCGGATGGCATCGTCGTTGTCGATGTCGAGCACTTCGTCTATCAGCGAGGCATCATAGGTCTTGGGCACGAAACCTGCACCAATGCCTTGAATCTTATGAGGACCGCTCTGACCACCGTTAAGAACAGGCGAAGAGAGGGGCTCTACGGCAACAATCTTTACGTTGGGATTCTGCTCCTTGAGGTATTTGGCAATACCGCTGACGGTTCCTCCTGTGCCTACACCGGCTACGAAGATATCTACCTTTCCATCGGTGTCCTGCCAGATCTCAGGACCGGTTGTGGCATAGTGGCGTGCTGGATTGGCACCGTTTTCAAACTGCTGCAGGATGACACTGCCTGGTATGCTGTCGCGCAGTTCTTCGGCGGCCTTGATGGCTCCTGCCATACCGTCCTTGCCACTGGTCAGCCGAACCTCGGCACCGTATGCCTTCACCAGATTGCGGCGTTCGATGCTCATTGTTTCGGGCATGGTGAGGATCAGTTTGTAGCCTTTTACTGCCGATACCAATGCAAGGCCTACACCAGTATTGCCACTGGTCGGCTCGATGATGGTTGCACCGGGTTTGAGGATTCCCCGCTGTTCGGCATCTTCTATCATCGCCAATGCGATGCGGTCTTTTACACTGCCGCCAGGATTGAAATATTCCACCTTGGCAATGATGGGGGTCTGCAGTCCATGGGAAGCAGAGAACTTAGTGAGTTCGAGTAATGGGGTATGGCCGATCAGTTCGGTCAGTTGTTTTGCGATTCTTGCCATAGTTATTTAGAATTTACGGTTTATATTTTGTCGAATGCCTGGGATAGGTCGTCGATGATGTCGTCGATATGTTCTGTACCGATGCTCAAGCGGATGGTGCTGGGGGTGATGTGCTGCTGTGCCAGTTCTTCGGGACTCATCTGTGAGTGTGTGGTGGTATAGGGGTGGATGACCAGACTCTTCACGTCGGCAACGTTGGCGAGGAGGGAGAAAATCTCCAGTGAGTCGATAAACTTCCATGCGTCTTTCTCGTCACCCTTGATCTCGAAGGTGAAGATGCTGCCGCCGCCTTGAGGGAAATAGCGCTTGTAGAGCTCGTGGTCGGGGTGTGAGGCGAGCGAAGGATGGTTGACCTTAGCCACCTTGGGATGCTTGCTGAGGAATTCTACCACTTTCAGCGCGTTCTCTACATGGCGTTCTACGCGCAGACTCAGCGTCTCCAGACCTTGCAACAGGATGAAGGCATTGAAGGGAGAGATCGTGGCACCGGTGTCACGAAGAATGACGGCACGGATGCGGGTGACGAAGGCTGCTGCTCCTGCAACATCAGCAAATACTGCACCATGGTATGAGGGATCCGGTTTGGCCAGTGTGGGATATTTATCGGCATTGGCTTTCCAGTCGAATTTTCCACCGTCAACGATCACGCCGCCAAGACTTGAACCATGTCCGCCGATGAATTTGGTGGCTGAGTGAACGACGATGTCGGCTCCATGTTCTATAGGACGGATGAGGTATGGGGTGCCGAAGGTGTTGTCAATGATGAGGGGGATGTTATGGCGGTGTGCCACTTCTGCTACTGCTTCGATATTGGTGACATCGGCATTGGGGTTGCCAAAGGTTTCGGCATATACTGCCTTGGTATTGGGCTGAATGGCAGCTTCAAGTGCATCAAGGTCGTTTACATTGACAATCGTGTTTGTCACACCTTGGTTGGCAAGTGTATGGGTGATGAGATTGAACGAACCACCATAGAGGTTATCGGCAGCAACGATGTGGTCACCGTTCAATACGATGTTTTGCAGTGCGTAGGTTACGGCAGCTGCTCCACTGGCTACAGCCAGTCCTGCCACACCGCCTTCCAATGCGGCAACGCGGTCTTCGAAGACTCCTTGGGTTGAATTGGTCAGTCGGCCGTAGATGTTTCCTGCGTCACGCAGACCGAAACGGTCGGCAGCATGTTGTGAGTTGCGGAACACGTATGATGTAGTCTGGTAGATGGGTACGGCACGTGCATCGGTTGCTGGATCGGGTTGCTCTTGACCTACATGCAGTTGGAGTGTCTCGAAGTGAAGTTTCTTGTTGTTGCTCATAACTTGTTTCCTTTCTTTTTAGTTTGTGTTTATATTGTTTTTTATTTTGTGTCGTTCTCTGTAACAGGTGATGGAATGTTATGCTGTCGCTTCATCCTGTTTGTCTGATTGACGATGCAAAGGTACGGCGAAATCTGCATACCCGAAATACCCTATATGGGGCATTCCGCATACCATGTTTGTGGTATTCTTCAAAAACAGCCTATATAAATAAGGTGAAACCGCCTCACTCTGATGCAGGGGGAGGCGGTTTGGGGTGATTTTTCGTGTTATCTCTGTGACAAATATCAGCGTTTTGATGTCACGTCTTTCTCGTATTGTTGCACGCAGGCCATATACTCTTCACCTACGGGCACGTTGTTCTTCATGTTGAAATAGTCGAATACTGCACCAAAAGGCATTGATTTGGCTTCTTCCATCAGGGCAAGGCGCTCGAAGTACTGGCCGTTGTCTTCATACTCACGGAGCAGGGCTTTGGGTTCAAGCAGTGCCTGGAGAATACATTTCTGTGTGGCGCGAGTGCCTACGATATAGGCGCCGATGCGATTGATGGAGGCATCGAAATAGTCGAGGCCGACGTGTGCACGGTCGAGCGCGTCTGAGCGAACCAGTTCTTTGAAGAGGTCGAGCGTCTGATCGTTCATGATGGTCACGTGGTCTGAATCCCAACGTACAGGACGGCTGACATGGAGCATCAGTTCGGGCACGTACATGAGAAGGGTCGATACAAAGTCGCTAACGTTCTCGGTCTGTTCGTAGTGACCGGTGTCGAGGGTGTACATCTGTTTGCGGGTAGCACAGTAGGCGGTATAGAAGTCGTGTGATCCTACAGTATATGATTCCAGTCCGATGCCGAAGAGTTTGGCTTCGAAGCAGTTTTTCACTCCATCGAGTTTCTCTGCCATGATTTGGTCGAGCGAGTCAGCCAACAGTTCACGGTATTTCTTACGCTGTACAGGAACATCCTTGCTACCGTCATGAACCCAGATGTTCATGATGCAGGGGTCGCCCTGTGCCTTGCCCATGGCATCGGCAATACGGCGACAGCGCTTGGTGTGCTCTATCCAGAAGTCGCGAATGGCTTGGTCGGGGTTAGACAGCGAGAGACTGCCGCTCTTGGGATGTGAGAATGATGTGGAGTTGAAGTCGAGCTTCATATTGTTGGCTTTTGCCCAGTCTATCCAACTCTGGAAATGTTCTACACCGCATTGGTCACGGTCAACGAACTTTCCACCGAAGTCACCATAGATTTCATGGAGGTTGAGACGATGGTTTCCTGCTATCAGGGTTTTTACAAATTCGATGTCCTTTCTGACCTCGTCAATGTTTCGGGCTCTTCCTGGATAGTTTCCCGTGGTCTGTATGCCACCGCTCAAGGCATCGTTGCGCTCAAATCCCACTACATCGTCAGCTTGCCAGCAATGTAGTGAAATCTGTTGCTTTTCGAGTAGTGCAATAGCCTCGTCTGTATCTACACCGATGGCAGCGTAGCGCTCTTTCGCTACGGCATAAGCCTTTTCTATCAGATCTGTTTTCATTGTTTTGTTAGTTTTATTATTGTTGTTTTGTAATTTTCAAGAATTTCGAGTATGCGGCATCCCATGCGTCTTTGTCTTTAGGTTCGTAGCGTTGCATCTCGATGGAATCGGCTATGATGCGTCTCATCTCCCAGATAGTAGTCACACCTCCTGTTGCTTGGGCTTGCATCATGATGTTGCCGATGGCTGTACCTTCCTGCGGTCCTGCTATAACGGGAATGCCTATGGCATTGGCTGTCATCTGATTCAGATGCTTGTTGAGTGATCCTCCGCCGATGATGTGGAGCACGTGGATAGGACTTGTCGCAAAGTCTTTCAGCCATCCGAATACCTGTCGGTAGCGAAGTGCCAGAGAATCGAAGATACAACGGCAGATCTCTGCTGGGGTTTGCGGTATGGGTTGGTTGGTGTTGCGGCAATAGTCCTGTATGGCTGTGGTCATACTTGTTGGGTTGGCAAACGAGGTGTCGTCCGGATTGATGAGCGAACGGAACGGCGTCTCTTTCATGGCCAATGCCTGCAGTTGGGCGTGTCCCATCTGTCTGACCTCTTCACCCCATTCCTTTCTGCAGCGTTCGTAGAGCCACATGCCACAGATATTTTTGAGGAAACGTGTCGTATGTTCTATGCCGCCTTCATTGGTGAAGTTGTATGCCTGACTTTGTTCGTTGATGATGGCCTCTGGTGTTTCTATACCCATCAGACTCCAGGTACCGCTGGAAAGATAGGCAAAGTGCTTGTCAGTGGCAGGTACGGCTGCCACGGCACTGGCGGTATCATGTCCTGCTACTGCCACTACGGGTATGGATCCCAGTCCAGTGAGGTGCTGTACCTCTTCTGTCAAATGGCCTACGATAGTGCCTGGTTCTACGATGTCGCCAAACTGATTACGTTGTAATGCCACAGTTTCTAACAGTGCGGGGTCGAGGTCTCCAGTCCTTGGGTTCAACATTTGTGATGTCGATGCGATGGTACGTTCACAGATGTTTGTTCCTGTCAACATCCATGTTAGGGCATCTGGAATGAAGAGAATCTTTTTGGCGTGACTTAGCGCTACATTGCCTTCCTGTCGCATGGCATAGAGTTGGAACAACGAGTTGAAATTCATGAATTGTGTTCCTGTTGTCTCATATACCTGTTGTCTGCTGCACACTTGCTCCAAGTATTCCTCCATGCGTCCTATAGTATATGGATCGCGATAGGATAGGGGATTGCGCATGATGGCATCATCTTCGCCCACGAGTACGAAATCCACACCCCATGTGTCGATGCCTATGCTGACGATGTTGAGTTGTCGTTTGGCAGCTGTTGTGAGTCCCTTGATGATTTCCTGATAAAGGGCGAAGATGTCCCAATAGACATGTCCGCCAGTGGTGATGAGCGGATTGTCGAAGCGTATCAGTTCCTCTTGTTGTAGCTTGCCGTTGGCAATGGCACCGATGATGGTGCGTCCGCTTGTTGCTCCGAGGTCAACGGCAAAGTGGTATTGTTGTTGCATTGTCTTTGGTTTCTTGAGTCAGTAGATGATATGACGGTTTTCTTAAAAGAAAGACGGATGACCGCTGTTTCTGTCATAGGTCATCCGTCGTTTTTTTGTTAGAATGTCATGGGTTTCCCGTCAAATGTGAAATCATCAAGTATGTATTTGTCGGATGGCTTCACATCGAACATATCTGGTGTTTCTACCTTTATGCGTTGCATGGAGATGTTGTTGCATCGGGATGGAGGCAGATCACGGTCTCCTTTTTGGAAGAACTGTGTCCATGGGTGGATGAATAGGAACCGACGGCAATAGCCTGTAATGTCTTCTACCGTCACATATTCATAGTGCTGAGGGGTGTCGAGTCGCATCTTGAGCCACAGCACGCGGTTGGCATTGTCGGTATGGCAACGGCGCAGTATGATGTTGCGGTCGTGGAGAGATTCTGATCCTAGCGTCAGACATCCATGAACAGTACCATAGTGGCAGTCTTCTATAAGAATGCGTTCACATGGACCGTTGGTGGAGTCACGGTCGGCCCATGTTCCCTTTCCGCCTTTCAATACCACGGCATCGTCACACACATTCATATAGCAACCGCTAACTAAAATATCGGTGCAGGCATCAATGTCAATGGCGTCTGAACTGGGGGCACCGCGTTTCGGATCTGGAGGATAGATGCCACTTGTAGGAGCATAGATATAACAATCGAGGTAGCGCACATGGTCGCTTTTGTAGATGTGGTTGGTCCAGAAGGGACTATTGATAAGTCGCACATCCTGAATGGTAACGTTGCGGCAGTTGGATAGATAGGTCAGTCGTGGGCGTTGCTCATCCTTGTTGGTGCATTTGGCATTCCATGACCGACGTGTCCAGAATGCCTGCCAGTAGCGCAGACCATTACCGTCGATAGTGCCGTTACCTGTGATAGTGAAACCGTCGAGTCCGTCAGCATTGATGAGGGCAGGGAAGTATTTGCAGGTTTCTCCTTCTATGCGGGTGGTCAGTACAGGGAAATCGATGATGTTGTCTGAACCTTTCAACTTTCCTCCTTGTTTTATATGCAGATGTGTGCCTTGACGGAAAAAAAGTGCGCCGGTGAGGAATGTGCCCTCAGGTACAACTACCACACCGCCTCCTTCCTTAGCGGCCTTGTCTATGACCTTTTGCAAGGCTGTTGTTTGTACGATAGTACTGTCGTTGTTCACGCCGTAGTCAGTAACCATATACTGTCTGCCGAGTGTTTCCGGATTGATCTTTGTTTTGTTTGTAAACCATGCGTCCATGACTGTTCCGTCAGGCCATGTGGCTGGTGTGGCTTTCTTTTTGGCTTCAACTGTTATAGTGGTCAGAAACAGTGTGACCATGATGATGAACTTAAAGACACCGGATGGGTAAATGTTTTTCTTGTTTGTCATTTTGTTTATGTAGTTTGTTTTAGTAGATAATCTATTACATCCTTAGGGGGGATCTTGTGATGTGTTTGCAAAAATAAGCAATTCTTTTGAAACAACCAAGCGAAAGGCTACCTTTTCTATTTTGTTTTTGTTTCCTTGTGTCATGATATCCTGTCAATGTGTAGGACTTGTGAGATAGATTTTGTATCTTTGCACGTCGAAGGATATGAAAGAAATGCCAAAATTATGAAATATAAGGTGTATAGTCAGAAAAAATGGGAACGAAAGGTAGGGCAAAACCATACAGCAGTAAAAACCATAGGTCCGGATACTGCTTCATCGTTCTATCTGCTGCTAGAAAAGGCATGCACCACTGCCGATCCCGTCAATGTCAGATATGATATGGTCAGAGATGTGTTCCGACGTGTTGTGGAACAGGGCATTGCTGACTGCCGCATCGCCTTTGTGGGAGCATTTGCAAAATTAGACTATTGTATCAAGGAATATCAGATACCATATCGGGTGGCATCGCTCATACAGTTGACGCGAAAAGAACTCTTCCCTGAATATAACAGAAAGGGCATTCTTACGGAGTCGAAGCTGGCAGATGCTTTTCCTCATAACCTCAAGGCAACTGCATTGTTGGTCTATCATATCTGTGGAAAGAAACCGTTGCCGGAATCGTTAAAGCGGTATTTCCCCATTGCTGACAGAAAAACCACTTGGGGAAAATTCGATGAGCGTGTCATGCGTGTAGTTGTCGAACGGTGGGACGATGATTATATCTGGGCAACGGATGAGATAAACAACAGTACGCTGAAGATTTGCTATGGTAAAGACAATAGAATATTGACGCGTGAGGGAAAGTTTGATTGGGGCTATTTGAAAGATGCTTTATGGGATGGAGCACAGCTCAATCTGGTGCGTCTCCGTAAGGACGATAGGGGTGAAATATATTATCCAGAATTAATAATCCTAGAACCTGACTATCTGGTCAATATCACCAATATTGCCAACTGTTTCACCACTTATGCAGAGTCGGCTGTCGTCAACCTCATCAATAAAATCAAACCACAGTCTAATACACTTGCCATCCATCTCGGCCTTCTGGCTGGTCGTATGCTTGACGATACCATTCATGGTCGCCATGTGTCTGTTGATGAGAGTGTCCGTGAGTTCGTTAAAGATAATGTGTTGGCGCTGATAGCCTGTAGCGAGGTTAGGCAGGGTTTCGCACAGTTTAAAAATGATGTTGCCGTGCAACAGCGGAATATCGATAAACTCATTGGGCATGATTTGCCTCAGGCTATTGGTGAATATAACAGTAATGATGTCATGCTCGAACCGACTTTCTTCAGCGATGTGCTCGGCATACAAGGTCGTTTCGACCTGCTCTATGAAAAGGATGGGGCATATACCATTATAGAGCAGAAATCAGGAAAAGGCGAGTTTGTTGGCTATAATACTCCTGGTTATGATCCCGATGTGCCACGAGCTCGTGAATGCCATGCTGTACAGATTATCCTGTATCGTGCACTTTTTCAGTATCAGTTCAATAAATATGCCGAACAACTCAAACATCTGATGCTGCTCTATTCCAAGTATGAAAAAGGTCTGCTCATGGTACCGCAAAGTCCCGAACTGCTGTTGCGTGCCATTAAGATACGTAATATGATCGCATGGTCGGAAATTATGTATGCCCAAGAAGGTATGGATATCCTAACCCAACTCACCCCCGATATGCTAAACAGCAAAAAGTCGACTACAGGATTGTGGGAAAGATATACACGGCAAGAACTATCGGACTTGCTTGATCCCATCGGACGAGCTACAGATCTTGAACGTGCTTACTATCTTCGATTCATGCGATTTATCGAGAATGAGACTCTCCTCTCAAAAGTGGGTAACCGAGAAAAAGAGGACTCTGGGTTTGCCAATATCTGGCATGCCACTCTTGAAGATAAAAAGGCGGCAGGAAATATTTTTGATAGCCTCAGTATCGATAGTATGGAGAGTAATCAAATAGGTGTTTGTAGTGTCACTTTCAAGTTCAACGACACGGAGTCGGCTGATGCAACCAATTTCCGTGTGGGCGATATCGTTATACTCTATCGTTATGAGAAAGAACAGGTGCCTGATGCCTGCCAGCAGATGATTATCAGGGCGAATATCGAGGATATTGGTGAGCAACAGATACGTCTTCGACTTCGTTATGCCCAGAATCCCAGAATCTTTGATGACCATCAAGATGATTGGTGGGCGATAGAACATGATATGTTTGAATCATCTTCCAATGCATTATATAGCGGTATGCATAGTTTTCTTTCTGCGACCAAAAGTCGGCGTGATCTGATTCTATTGCAACGCGATCCTAAGATTGATACTTCGTGTGTGTTGAAAGGCAACTATGGTAACTTCAATACCTTGACTCTTCGTGCAAAGCAAGCACGCGACCTCTTCTTGATTATAGGACCGCCAGGAACTGGAAAAACTTCCTATGGACTCGTCAATCTCCTCAAGGAAGAATTGTTGGAAGAAGGTACCAGCGTGCTGTTGTTGTCATATACCAATAGAGCGGTTGATGAGATATGCAGCAAACTGGTGGAAATACGTGAAGAGAATGCTGATTTCGATTTTATACGTATTGGTAGTGAACTCTCTTGCGCCAAAGAGTATTGTGATTATCTGCTCAGCAATAAAGTCAAGGAGAAAACAGGAAATGCTGTCAAACGGTTGATAGATACTACAAGGGTGTTCTGTGGTACAACAGCGGCATTTAACGCCAGTCTGTCTATCTTCTCTCTCAAACATTTCTCGCTGGCCATTATCGACGAATCGTCACAGATTCTCGAACCACATCTCATAGGATTGCTAAGTGCGCATGATGGTCCTAAGGAAGCTATAGATCGCATCGTAATGATTGGTGACCACAAACAGTTGCCCGCTGTTGTGCAACAATCGGAAAGAGAGTCGGCTGTCAGCGAAACCATACTACATGATATTCATCTCACAGACTGTCGTAATTCGTTGTTTGAACGCTTGCTGGCTCATTTCAAGACCGCAGGTGGTTATGATTCACGATTTGTCTATATGCTTACCAAACAGGGACGTATGCATCGGGATATTGCCGATTTTCCAAACCATGCCTTCTATGGTGACAAACTCGATGTAGTGCCGCTCGGCCATCAGTTGTTGCCACAGCTCCAAGTGAACTCCGATAATGGTATTGTCAAGATGTTGGCAACACATCGTATCGCTTTCGTGGCAGCTGAACGTCCACGTCTGTCTCCATCGGTAAAAACAAATGCTATTGAGGCACGGATGATTGCTGCAACGGTTTTTCAGATCTATAAACTGACGGAACATTCGTTTTCTATAGAAGCGACTGTTGGCGTCATCGTACCCTATAGAAACCAAATTTCAACTGTGCGTAATGCAATCGATCAGTACGGTATCTCCGTCCTTCACGATATTACCATCGATACGGTGGAACGTTATCAAGGTAGTCAACGCGATTATATCGTTTATGGTTTTACTGTTCATCAGCCCTATCAACTCAACTTCTTGACCAATAATGTTTTTGAAGAGAATGGCGTGATTATCGACCGCAAACTCAATGTGGCTATGACTCGTGCTCGGTTGAATCTGATTATGGTTGGCAATCCTGCTTTGCTCAGCATGAACCATACCTTCAGTCAGTTGATGGAGTATGTGCGTGGAAAAGGTGGTTATATTGATGTGAAACCAAATGACTATTGTCTGGGACGTTTCCAAATATAGAAATGATTTCTGTTTTATAGGCCTTTCTGTAGATGTGGGCTTAAAGATTGGAAATAAAGAAAACGGCTGCCATCCGATATGGAGGCAGCCGTTGCTGATTTTATTTGGGAATTGTTACTTTCGTATTATGCCCATGGATTCTCTGTGGGATAAGGCAGAGACTTAGGCTGGTTGTAAGCGATATCCTTCACGCCGAGATACTTGAATACCTCGAAGAGGGTCTTGCCAACGTGGTCGAAGGCAACGGCTCCGTGGTGAGGATAACCCTTCTGGATGAGGACGTGACGATAGAAACGACCCATTTCGCGAATACCGAAGATACCGATACCACCGAATGAACGTGTGGGAACGTCAAGTACTTCACCTTCTGCAATGTAGCTGCGAAGGTTGCCCTCTGAGTCGCACTGCAGACGATAGAATGTGATGGGGCTTGCAGCGATGTCGCCTTCCAGGGTACCACGTGTGAAGTCGGGTTTGCAGCCGTTCTCCAACAGACGGTTCTGGATGAGCTGGAACTTGATGGCGCGGTTTGCACACATCTTGCACTGAGGAGTGTTACCACAGTGGAAGCCCATGAAGGTATCGGTCAGTTTGTAGTCGTATTTCTTCACGATGTCCTCGTCGTAGATGTACTGAGGTACAGAATTGTTGATGTCGAGCAGAGTAACGGTATCGTCAGAAGCACACATACCGATGTACTCAGAGAGTGCACCATAGATGTCAACCTCACATGCTACGGGAATACCGCGGCTGGCGAGACGGCTGTTGACATAGCAAGGCTCGAAACCGAACTGGCTTGGGAATGCAGGCCAGCACTTGTCGGCAAATGCAACATACTTGCGTGAACCCTTGTGAGCTTCAGCCCAATCGAGCAGAGTCAACTCGAACTGTGCCATACGACGGCTGAGGTCTGCATAGTAGCGACCTTCACCCATTTCCTTAGCCATATCCTCGCAAACGGCATCGATGCGTGGGTCGTTCGCGTGCTCCTTATAGGCAACGAGCAGGTCGAGCTCAGAGTTCTCTTCAATCTCAACACCCAGTTCGTAGAGACCCTTGATAGGAGCGTTGCAGGCGAAGAAGTCCTGAGGACGTGGACCGAAGGTGATAATCTTCAAACCCTTCAAACCAATGATGGTACGAGCAACGGGAACGAAGTCTGCCATCATCTTGGCAACTTCTTCTGCAGTACCTACAGGATACTCAGGGATATAGCCCTTCAAGTGGCGCATGCCAAGGTTGTAAGAGCAGTTGAGCATACCGCAGTAAGCATCACCACGGCCGTTGATCATGTCGCCGTCGCCTTCTGCTGCTGCGACAAACATGCAAGGACCGTCGAAGTTCTTAGCAATCAAAGTTTCAGGAGTCTCAGGACCGAAGTTGCCGAGGAATACAACCAATGCGTTGCAACCTGCAGTTTTTACTTCTTCAATGGCCTTAAGCATATCTTGTTCGTTCTCTACTGTTGTCTGGCAGTTGAAAACTTCGCCTTTGTAGGCTTTAACGATGTTTTCACGACGCTGTGTTGACAACGCAATGGGGAAACAATCACGGCTAACGGCTACGATGCCGAGCTTGACTTGAGGAATGTTGTTACTTGTCATAATGAATTTGTTGTTTAGTACTAATATTGTTTTTTTTGTTTTATGGTTACAAAAGTACACAATTATTTGATAATACAATGCATTTTAAGATATTTTATATATAAAATAAATGCAAATCCCATGAGTATGTAAATAAATAGTGTCAAAACCACACTAAAAGGCTCAAAATTGAGGTGGCTGTATGGTATTTCTGTGACTAATTGAAGTAGGTGGTTCATGGTTTTTACCACGAACGAAAGGGCTATGACAAATAGGTCGGATAGCCACGGAAACCATATTGTTGTCAAGGCGAGGATGGTGAGGATAATGGTTAGGGTGGCAAGGGGTATAAGAAAGAAGTTTGCCAACAAGGCGCAGGGGTTGAAAACTCCGAAGTGATAAGCCACCAAAGGGGCCGTTCCTATTTGTGCTGCAAGGGATACAAGGGTTATGCCCCATATCCATTTGACTATCCGATGGTTCATGAGCCATTCGATGGGGATGACTTTTTTAAAGAAACTGTTTCCTAATAGTATTGCGCATACGGCAACGTAGGAGAGTTGGAAGCTGACGTCGTATAATGCTAATGGATTGATTATTAGCATGACAATAGCTGTGAATGATAATGTGTTGATAGGGGCAGAGTCACGACAGCCAACAGAAAGCAAGGCATAGACAGATATCATGAATGCCGAACGTGTGACACTTGGCGATAGTCCTACCAGTAAGGCATAGGCCCATAATGTGGTCACGATGATGGCTTGGGAAATGAGTTCCGCTTTTCGCCAGTTCATCAAAAGGTTGATGATGAAGAAAATGATGGTTAGGTGCATGCCGCTCAGCGCGAGGATATGGGAGGCTCCAGCCTGAGTATAGGTGGTTTTGACGGTAGGAGAGAGGTCGGAGCGGTCGCCTAATGTCATGGCTTTGATGACTCCTTCTGTTGCTTTGTCCAGTTTCCATTCTTGGATATGCTTGAGCAGGATGTTGCGATAGGTCATGAAGCGCAGCCGTAGACGTTCGATGCGTGAGAGGTGGCTGATATCCACAATTCCCCAGTCCCAATCAAAGGGGCGTACGTATGCTTCGCCTGTGAATCCTCTGCTTGCCATAAATCGTTGATAGTCGAAGGTGCTGTGGTTTTGGTTTTTAGAATGATTTTGTTGTTTCAAATGATCAGAAGCGATCTTGTTAGAATCTTGGCGTGTTGTAGAATGGTGTAAATTGGATGTTTTGTTTCTAATCTCATGGATGTGTGTTGTCAGAATCAGTCCGTCGCCAACGGATATTTCTTGGCTGTCGTTGCTTTTGGCAATATGGCAACGTACCTTTTGTCGGGAGTTTGCCAGCAATACATCAACCGTCATGGTCTTTGTTTTCTCTATCGGTTCGTCAATTACTACAGCTTGCCATTCTGCAGGATATTCCGGCCAACAGACTTTCATGTTGTTTTCTTGGTATTGTCGTATGATGCAACCGAACAGCGTTACACATATTAATATAGTAGTGGTCTGCCAACGGGGATGATAACGGAGGAAGAGTGTTATGATAAGTATTCCCGCCATTGCGGCGAAAACCACTATTGGGGCTTTTATCCACTCGCCTATGACGATGCCGACTATCAAAGCAATGGCTACGGGAAGTAATGGTGCTTCTATTCTCAACATCATGTAGCCGTTGTTTTTGAGTTTTGTAGTTAAGTTGCTATTCTCTTTCAGAGGCAAATAGTGGCAAGTTCATGACTTTCTCCACGATAGGTGCCATGTCGTAGTATTTGTATTCTGCCAAACGACCACCGAACATCACGTTGGCTTCTTGTTTTGCCAGCGTTTCGTATTGTAGGTAAACAGCAGTATTTGCTTGGTCGTTGATGGGGTAGTAGGGCTCCATGTCATCTTTCCATTCTGTGGAATACTCTTTGGAAATAACTGTTTTGGGCAGGTCATATACGGCCTGTCCGAACATCTCGAAGTGCTTATGCTCAATAATTCTGGTGTATGGTACGTCGCGTTCGGTATAGTTTATTACGGCATTACCTTGGTGGTTGGGAGTGTCTAAGGTCTGATGTTCAAACCGTACGGTACGATAGTTGAGCTTTCCGAATCGGAAGTCGTAGAATTCATCGATTCTTCCGGTAAAGAGAATTTTGTCCGCTTGCGCTTCCCAATATTCGCGATTTTCAAAGAAGTCTGCGTTGACTTGGGTGTCGATGCCTTCAAGCAGACCGTCAATCAGTTTGTTGTATCCTCCGATGGGGATACCTTGGTATTTGTCGTTGAAATAATTGTTGTCGTAGGTCAGTCGGATAGGTAGGCGTTTGATGATAAATGCGGGCAGTTCTGTACATTTCCTTCCCCATTGTTTCTCTGTATATCCTTTGATGAGTTTCTCGTAGATGTCTCGGCCTACAAGCAATTGTGCCTGTTCTTCCAGATTACGAGGTTCTGTCACTCCGTCGGCTTTCATCTTTTCTACGGCTTGCTGTTTCTGCTCGTCGATAATGTTTAAAGCCTCTTCAGGTGTGTTGATTCCCCACATTTCGTGGAAGGTATTCATATTGAAAGGCAGGTTGTAGAGCTTGCCTTGGTAGTTGGCAATAGGTGAATTGGTGTATCTGTTGAATTCTACAAATGAGTTGACGAAATCCCATACCTTCTTGTTGGATGTATGGAAGATATGTGCTCCATATTTGTGGACATTGATGCCTTCTATATTTTCGCAATAGACGTTTCCACCCAGTTGTGGGCGTTTATCAATCACAAGGCAGCGTTTTCCTTGTTGTTGGGCAAAGTATGCGAAGGTGCATCCATATAGTCCAGCTCCCACAATGAGGTAATCGTATTTCTTCATGCTCTAAGTTTTTTGTATTGATACTGCAAATTTACATGTTCTTTCCCGAAATTCCAAACAATTGTCGGATGAATTGTTATCTTGTGTCGTTTTTCGTCTCAAATCTAAAGTGCGGTTTGTGCTTGTCGTCCAATGGATTGCTCTCTCTATGTCTTCGGGATGCGTTCGGGTTATAACTATCCTTTTTATGTGCGTAGTTCTTCCCAAGTAAGTCCCAAGTAAGTCCCAAGTGAGTCCTCAAAAGATGCTCATTTATGGGAGACAGGTGGGAGTGACTTCCCGTCTGCAACGTTTTAGACTATTTGTACAAGTTGACGGCTGCTTGCCGGAAGCTTTTTTGTAAACAAAAAAAGTGTTTATTTAGCCTTTGATACTATCATTCAACAGTCTGTGTCTTGCCATGAGGCATGCTCCTGTAATGCCGGCAAGTCCTTTTAGACTTGAAGTCACAATCTGCGAATCTTCATTTACAATATTGAGAGAGAATTTCTTGATGCCCATTCTTGCAGGGAGGGTGAGGTAGTCGCCCGTTGCCGACATTTCGCCGCCGATGACCAGCATTTCAGGATTGAAGATGTTGATGACACCAGCCAGCTGTTTACCAAGTTCGTCAGCGATGTTCTGTAACGTTGCAAGGCTGAGCACATCTTCTTTGTCGATGGCCTCCAGTAGGTCCTTTAGTGTGAGTTCCTCTTTTTGGTTGAGCACTTTATCCGAGAGAATAGAGGTCTTGCCATTTAAGATTTTTTCTGTCAGTTTTCTCTTGAGTGCCCTTCCTGAAACTTCTGTTTCTATGCAACCGATCTTTCCGCAATGGCAGATAATATTATTATTATAGGCTGTCATGTGGCCAAATTCGCCAGAATATCCCGACTTTCCGTAGTAGAGTTTGCCGTCAATAATAATGCCGATGGCTAAGCCCCAACATACGTTGGCAAAAATGACATTCTTCAGTCCTTTGCTTCGTCCCTTGATAAACTCAGCAAATGTCATGCTTCTTGTGTCGTTTTCGATGCAGACGGGAATCTGAATAAGTTTAGTGAGTTTACTGGTCAGCGACTCCTCAAGGAAGGTAAACATGTTGTAGGCATTTCCCTCAAAAGGATTCACACGCTCTGCAATATTCACGCAAATTTGGAGGATTTCTTCTTTAGCGTAAGGAAGTGTAGCAATGAAATCGTTGATAATTTTAGCCATTTGCTCCAGATTCTCAGGAGTGTTTTCGTATGTATAAGGGACTCTTACCTTTTCTGTAATCAGATTGCCGCAGAAATCGCTTGCAGCAAGAGCAAGACAGTCCATTTCAGGGTTTACACCAACAAAATAGCCTGCGTTAGGAACAAGATCATAAGCCATAGGAATGCGACCGGAAGAGATGTCTTTTTTTCCGACCTCTCTTACGAGTCCTGCTTTGATGAGTTCGTTGATGGCGCTTGTCGCAGTAGGAAGACTAACGCCAACAGCCTTTGACATTTCTGGAATAGTAAAAGTACCTTGTGATACAAACTGTTCCAAGATTCGACCCTGAACTGATGATTTTTTATTTATGTTCCTAATGTGTTTTAGTAACTCGTCCCTCATATATAAAATTTTTGCTTATACAAAAGTACTCTATTTTGTGTCCCTTTGCAATAGTTTGAAAGTTAATAAAGTTTAATATTGCGAAAAATGCCTCATATTTTGTGTTTTTAAGTATAATATCGACTATCAAAGCTCTTCATGTTTCTATGTGGATGGATAACAGACTCTCTATTCATTTAAGATTATCAACACAGATCATGTCTTTCCCTGGAATGAAGTATTGGTACAGCTCTATGAAATAGAAATCATACCCATTGGCAGAATTAAGTATGCACTAAATTAATTCCGCCCACAGGTTATGTATTCTTATCGTCAAGCGGAATTACACCCTATTTCCGTGATGGGAAGTAATCTCCATTAATAATCCATTCTGAGACACGATATGATGTAGCATCTACAGAACTCTTATAATGAGGATTCAGGAGTGTATGTCCAAGTCCTTTCCATTTGCTATCAATATTCAGTATATCAAGAAGAGTAGTAAAGACATCAATTTGATGGAAATCTTTGCCCCATGCAGATTGTTTGTCGATATCCCCATTTACAATAAATAAAGGCGTGCGATCTGATAGCTTTCCTTGCATTTTCAGCATATCAACATGTGCATAATGATCAGATGCGATGACAATTAGCGACTGATGGTATAGTCCTTTTTGTTTGATAGTATCGAAGAATTTCCTTAGCTGACTGTCCGTATAATGGCAAGTGTTCAAATAATTTTTGTATTCAACAGGTAGTGTTTTATTTCCTGCAAGATAATCTTCCCCATGATATTTGTCATAGGGACTATGCGTTGACAAGCTCAATATCAAAGAGAAAAATGGCACATCATTCTTATTTAATGATTTCGAAACGAAGTCGAAAATCATCTCATCGTCAACATCGCCGTCTTTGCCGTCTTTGATGTCTTCAATAGAATATGAATAATCTATTCCATAGACATGGTTCATGTGTGCCTGTTGCCAAAGATTCGGAGAAGTGGGAAAGTAAATCTCTGTACGGCAATTTTTCCATGTCTTTTGAAGAAGTTTTGGAAGTGAAGGCAGAGCTTTGTCTTTTATTTGCCCGATAGTCATCTGGGTTTTGAGAGGAAGGATTCCGTTCATATATATGAATTGGCCATCACCTGATTCGCCACACCCTATATCAGATTTCATATAACCATTATAGAAGACATTCTCCTCTCTCTTTAGCTGATTGAGAAAAGGTGTTATCTCTTTTCCATCAACCACTAATCCTATCGGTTCTGACAAGAAAGATTCAAGCAAGACAAAAATGACATTACGTATTTCAGGATTACGTGGATGATGGGTCGTGCGTAGAGAATAGTCGGTTGCTACATCATTTATCTCTTTTTTCTCTTCGGAAGTCAAATTAGTGGTCTTCAGCAAATCATATATTTCAAAACAGGCTACGCGTAAAGATCCCGTCTGGAAATGAGCCAAATTGGGAGTCCCCCCACAACTGGAGTCATAGAGCAATTCTTTTATACGAAAAAAATACAGGTCGCTGTTGTTTCGATAACGGGGGTGAGCAAAATGATATGCGGAATATGCCACAATAGAAATGACGACAGACATAAGAGGTATCACGATAAGACGGACCATTACTTTTATATCAATTCGTCTGTCTGTAGTCTTTTTGTATATGAGGAAAAAGCAAATAGATGTAAATATGAAATAGGAATCATACCAATGGAATTCAGGCAAAATACTGTTAATGACGAGACTGTTGCCTAGCCCAGATGTCTCTTGAATGACAGACAATGGCAGGTATTGAAAGAAAAAACGACCATAAACAACGTTGACAAATGCCCAAGCCAACGTAACAACTTGAATCATGAGCAAAGCCAACTTCATATTTCGTTTTACGACCAGAAGACATAAAAGAAACATGACAGAAACGTCAAAAGTGATGGCACAGAGATTGATAACTTTCGAATAAAGCCATGTCCATTCTATAAAATTGTTTACGTAAAAATAATAATGCATGAACAACAGGTTCATAAAAGGGAAAAACATCAGTAGTGATTCCTTCTTATAGTCATGCCGGATTATATTTATGAGGCCTTTTCTCATATCACTTAAATTGACTTTTAATTTCACAGCACATTAGTTTTCAATATTTTTTTTAGCGATAAGCAATAAAAAAATGTTATTACAAACGACAAAGGCGACAATCAAAACATCATTGTAGTGATTTGTCACGTACGCAGGTGTTTTCTACCTGTGGCTTATCGATCCTTACGGCAATTCCACTCCATAATCCACACAAAACACAGATGGCTGACTTACAAAATTCCGCCAAGGCCCAAAAGACACACAGAAAGCAAAGATACCCATAAGCACCACTTCGCATTTGCAATTTTTTCCTTATACATAAAATAAAAGACGATACCTACAATAGGAAACAAGAATGATACTATCAAATTAAGCATGCAAACCGCTTTCTTACGTAAATTTCTCATATTTTATTTATTTTTCATATCACTACTGACCGGTTAAGTTTCACCATAGCGAAACTTGGCGATCATCTTCCAGATTTTGATTAATTGTCGTCTCGTCAAATAGTTCATCTACCCAACAAATTACTGCAGGTCATATGTATAAAAGCAGATGCAATGCCCCTTTCATTGCCCAACGACTTACTCCTGCTAAAGCGACAAAAGCAACAATCCTAAAATTGATTAGACATTTTGTTCCATATGCAATATTCCTTTGTACGTCCCCAATACATTTTTTATTAAGTTATAGGTTTCTTTTGGACACAAAAGAGGCGTGGGAACTTCCTATTGTCTATTCCACGATTCAAGACGCTAGCATTGCCTGTTGTAGTAGAACAGACAACGTTAGAGCCCACGCCGATATGATTATCGCACCAAATGGAAAGCCCATACGCAGGGTATAAGCCTCCACTGGTTGCAACATAATCACAACCATGAGCATCTACCGTTGCTATGTTCATGACTACAATACTGGTAATTTGCTAGATTCCGATTCGTCAAGAACAAAGCGTCAAGTAAACGCCTTCCATATGTCGTATCTCCACCCACCCCTTTTCCACCTTAAAGACTTCAATCTTAGAGGCATGGTATGCGCAGAGACTTAGACTCGTTTCCTTCGTGCAAAACACTCCGTCACGATGTCCGCTGCAAAGATAACGATTTATTTCATAACGACAAAAATTATCGACTTTTTTATTTAAACTTTCGCAAGCAACTATTCTGAGGATTTTTCTGGCTCACCCGTAAAATCCTGTGTCTACCCAAAGATCATAGACAATCTATAGAGAAAAAAGTCAAGATCTACAACCCCTCTGAGCTGAGCTCTAAATTGCTTTATCTTTGAGTTGAGTGACTCGGCAGATGCATTTGTTGCACGGTTGATAAAATAGTTGAGTACTTCATCTTCCCTGTCACGTATAGTGTCAGCAGCAGTGTTGAAAGAGTCATTGGCAAAGGCCTTGCCCTTCTCGTACCATTTCTGCATGCTCTCGTATGCCGAAATCCATGTCGTTTTTGGATTGCTGAATATCATGCGTAGAGAGTGTACGATAGAATAGGCTTCTTTGAGGTCTGGATAGCGCTCGAACAAGAGAGAGATTCTTTCCTTCTGTGTCGTTGTCCATTTTTCTCCAGAAACCATAAGTGGATAGCGACTGCGAGAGAGCAGTTCCGGTATAGTGTCACCATTAGAGAGTCTCTCTGGCACAAAGGCCTTATTCTTACGAATAGGCTTGCGTCCACGCTTGTCCTTCTTGTTCTTCTTTCGACGTTTGAGGCTTCGCTCATACTTTTCCTTGAGCTGTTCCTTGAAGAGTTTACGCTGTTCGTTCTGGAACTTCTGCTCCTCCTTCTTATGTTTGAGACGGAGTTCTTGCATGGCATCACTTACAAGTTGCTGCATATGGAATCTGTCAAGTGTTATGGTAGCACTAGGGAAACATTCAAGTACAATCTGACGCATACCTTCCGAGAAGTCCATCGTGACTTCACGCACTTTACAACGTAAGTACCAATGTATCTTTTGTATGGCTGCTACAACATCTTCCACCTTCGTACCCCTTACGATGGATACTAAAGCCCCTTTACGGCCATGGGCATCCTTATTGGAGATTACAGTGTATAGATCTCCATTTGTGAATGCTGTCTCGTCTATGCTGAGGTTTGGCCCTATGTTACGAGGAAATATGAGCCACTTCTGTGCATGAGACTGATGCTTCCAGGTACGAAAGTCGCTAAGGTAATCCTTGTATGCACGTCCAAACTCGTCAGCCTTTATGTGATATGGTTTCTGGAGCGATCTGGCAGTAATCGGGGATGTATCCAAGGAATTCTTTTAAAAAAGCCGCAAACTCCTTTGAGTAGCGGGTTCCTTTGGCAACCATATGCCAGTCTTTTGATATGCTCTTGCCTTCCACATTCTTCCATCTGCGACGACGCACATGGAGTACGGTGCGATACTCGCGTATAGGAAAGTCGTTAATACACGATTCTTCATAGAACCCATTAGGTATAGCATCCGGTGTACCCTCAGGCTTAAGATTCTTCTCGTCAAGGTAAAGATGAAGACGATGTTCTTCACCAAACCGATCTGATTCAACCTTGGTTAAATCGAAATACTCTGTCATCTCACCGGGAAGAATGAACTTAGCTAACGTCATATATGGATTATCTTTCATACTTGTAACTTTCATTAGACACATGCAAAAGTACTAGCAATTTTCGAGAAACAAGCATTATCTATCAAGTAATCAGACACAGGGTTTTACTAGTGACCCAAAAAATAGTCCGGAAAGTATAAAATAAAGGGGCATCATGAATAGATTCAGAGTGTTGAACGTGTTTCCTGCTGATTCTCCAAATACATGAAGTAGCACAACTAGGCAAATGCAAAATCCTTTTGTTAGGTCAACAAACTCAATCCTTTTTGTTGATGCTTTATTTGTATTATGTTGTATGTCGTTTGTATGGAAATCTGTATTCATTGTTTGTTTTATTTATGGTGCAAAGTTATTAATATTCAGTGAGATAAGCAAAATTGTGGAATAAAAATTGTGTAATATGTGTTTCATCCTCCTAATAAACTAGGAAATCTCTTGATTAACGTCATTATAATCATGTGTTGGATATGACATCAAAAGGTGCGAGAAATGGTAAAGTCGTGTGGAAAATGTGATGATTTGAATATAATCCATTGAAAATTAGTGATTCTGCAAGAAAAATAAGATGAATGAATAGATTACTTCTAGAAGAATTGGAAAATTATTACATCAGTCCTGTTCAAAATGTTCCGTAATTTGTTAGGTGTTATTCTTTTAAACATCCAATGGGAACGACATAAACTCCGTCTTCTCTTCGAATGGCGTATTTTGATACACCGGTGATAACCATTAGAAAAGCTGGGGATTTCATCTTGCTGGAATCAATCTTTGATGCAAGAGAAAGCAGATTCTTTGCACCATCATTGATGTTTTTCTCTCCACCGAGTTTGATCTCGATGAGTCCGTAACTGCCATCACGCAGATGAATCACGGCATCACATTCCAAACCGTTGCCATCGCGATAGTGATAGACGGTACCATTTAGTGCATCAGCATAAACACGCAGGTCGCGAATGCACATTGATTCAAAAAATAGCCCCATGGTGTTGAGGTCGTTGACCAAGTCCTTTGGTCCGATGCCTAATGCTGCCACTCCTATGGATGGGTCAGAAAAATAACGTGTGTCGGAAGTACGTATCGCAGTTTTGCTTCGCAGATTGGGATTCCATGCTGCAGAATCTTCTAAAACGAAGATTTTTTTTAGCGCATCAATGTAGGATGCTACTGTTATGCGATTGGTGGGTGTTGTGTCGTTGTTTTCGATATCGGCACAAATGGTATTGATGGCTACTTGTGTGCATTGGTTTCTTGCGAGCGAACGCAAGATTCTTTTTGCTTTTTCTGCATCACGATTCACGTTGTCAATGCGTGAGATGTCGGTATTGACCACTGCTTCATAGTAGCTATAAGCCATGTCTAAGGCTACTTCTTTATCTACTATTGTTGCTTTTGGCCATCCTCCACGACAGATAAGCCACGCAATGTCATCGATATTATGGTTGTTGGTGGCGAAAATATCAAGGTTTGGATGGTCAAATAAATCTTTTAGACTTACTTCATTGCTGGAATCTCCAGATTCAGAAAGACTCATCGTTCTCATTGTTAACCACGAAAAGCGTCCTGTACCAGTGTGATGAATGTTGCTGTTGTCGGCAGGAACTGCTGATCCCGTAAAGATAAATTGTCCCAAACCATCTCGATGGTCAATCTCAAAACGTGCAGCATCCCAAAGTTGTGGGGCAAGTTGCCATTCGTCGATAAGGCGAGGTGTGGCGCCTGCAAGCAGGTTTTTGGGTGAAAGTTTGGCCAATTCAATGTTCTGTGCAATGAGTTCTGGGTCGTCCATATAGACCACACTTTGTGCTTGTTGCTCTGCTGTGGTGGTCTTGCCACACCATTTAGGACCTTGTATGAGCACGGCACCAACACTTTTCAGTCTTCTTGATAGTATTTTGTCTGCAATTCTTGCCTTGTATTCTTTCATAATTGGATTTCCTTTTTCGGTTGCAAAGTTATTAATAATCTGTGAGATATGCAAATTATTAAATGGCTATTATACAATTTGTGGCATTTTTACTATACCGTTTGAGGGGAATCTACTATACAATTTGTGGCTATTTTATTATGCAGTTTGTGGAAAAACGGTGATAACATTAGGGGGTGATAATTAGTGAACCCTATATTAAGAGGTGGACAGCAACTTATAGACTGCGACCCATTGCACAATATTTTATTTTCTGTCCACATGTATGGTTCCTGGAATGACTCCCAAAAAATTATCAATAAACTGACAGAAGTCAAGAATAAACAATTGCCTTTGATTGTTGGTGAGTTTGGCTACAACTATAACGACGGCAAGAATAATCTTGGTTGTAAGGCCGACCATCGTACAATCCTAAAAACATGTCATCAACAGGGTTATGGTTTTATGCCCCGTTTTTTTAGAGGTAAAGATATAATGCGTATCTATATACAATGCAAATATACGCAATTATGTTGGAAAAACATAATTTGTTCTTAAAAAGTTATTGTTTCTTGTTTTTTACTTAATCGCAATTTAGATAAATGACGTGCCGTGTGATGACCAAGGTATGTTTATTGAATAACAATTTTGAGCTTTCTGTGTAAAATGCTTGTATGTTAATGTTTTTTTGTGTATATTTGCGGAGAAAATTGCATTCGTTCACTAAAAGTGGACGAGTTTGTACTTGAATTAATTAGGTTCACGTGAATCGCTTTGTTCTTTGTCTTTTTTGAATATAGCTAAAAAGGGGGCTTTTATATTTGTCAATGACATGGTATCTGAGAACACAAAAACAATCAAATGTACTAACTAAATAAAATTTAACTTGTTTGTTTCCTTTATCCGTTTGACATTAAAAATGCGACTTTAAATTGTCGCGTGATAAAAGTATCCGGTACCAACTATATTTCAAGAGATTCGAGGAAGTAAGATGACTTTAGTGAACTACAAAGGAGATGAAAAAAATGAAAAAAGACTTGTTTTTTGTTTTCATACCAATCGTGTTCTCATTTCTGGCTTGCCAGAATCGTAATGATGACAGTAAGGTTGTAGTTTGTGTGCCTGTCTATGGACAGAGCTTGGCGTTAGGTGAAGAAACGCAACGAATTACAAATCTCGATAGTTTGAATGAACTTTATGACTATCGAATAGTGGGTGAGAATCTGAAAAATGAATTTGGCTATTATGACTGCAGTCCTGTCAAAAGAAAGATCAAACGTGTTCTAAAACTATCCAAACGTGATTTTGAAGTGTCTGTTTATGGTATGGCAGAGGCTTTGGTGAACGAGTTGGGAAAAGACACCATGGTCTGTGTCTTTGCTGGTGGACAAGGAGCAACACCTATCAATGGTATAAGTAAAGGCACTGCTCCTTATGTGCGTTTTCTCAATGATATTAAGAATGCGAAAGAGAAAGCAGATGAGAAGGGAATGAAATTCTACGTTCCCGCAATATGTTGGATGCAAGGCGAGTCAGACATGTATGACTATACAAATGTTGATTACAAACAAAAGTTGAATCAGTTTAGTATCGATATCAATAAAGATATAAAGGCAATTACTCATCAAAAGCAAGATATCAAGATAGTATCTTATCAAACGAATATGTTAGCTTTGTGCAATGAGTTCTGTCAGAATGAATATAGTTTATATGAGACAAGCATACCACAAGCACAGATGGAGTTAGTTCGTGACAATTCTTTCTTTGTTGCTGGAACGCCTACTTATTTTTTGTCTTTTGCCCGGGAACGTATGCATATAAATGCAATAAGCCAAAAACGTGTTGGTTATTATAATGCGGAATCGGTTATAAGCATTATAAGAAATCAAAAACATCGTGGGTTGTATCCAAAGAAAATAATTGCTGAAGGAAGAGAGGTAAAAGTTGTTTTAGATGTACCTTGTCCTCCATTAGTAATAGATACTATAGAAGTTAGCAAAGTAGATTATTATGGGTTTAATGTTGTTACAGCCTCTAATGAATCTATTATTAAAGATGTTGTGGTACATGGAGATACCATTTTGTTGAAATGTTCACAGATAGTGAAGGGTGCTAAAGTAAGGTATGCTGTAAATGGTCAGAAAGGAAAAAGTGGTTATTTAAGAGGAGCTCGTGGAAATCTTCGTGATAGTCAAGGTCTTGTCAACGCTGCGATAGTCCCCAAAAAGATATACCCAATGCATAATTGGTGTTATCAATTTGACATACTTGTTGAATAGATGGTGTGTTTTTGGATGACATGCCAAACCAAGTTACAGTGATTCTATATAACATGGTACGCTTTTGCGTTTTTCTTACTTAATTCTTGTAAGATATTGTTTTTTGGGGGAAGAATCACACTTCTTCTCCGAGGCTTTTGAACGCTTTTCGTATTTCACTTATCACGCATCTGATGTATTTAAGATTTTACTTACCACGATTTCTGCGACAATAAAAATCCATGGAGAACACTATACGAGTTTGAAAACAAAAATATCTATAATAAAGTTAAATAGTGTTAAATATCTAATTAAAGCTGCCAAAACTCTTGCATTCCGGGGGTGTCATGTTGTATCTTTGTATTTCAAGCCGAGGATGATTTCTAAAAATAAGAAAGATACCCTTAAACCAAAAATCAAACAAATAATTCAACAATTAAAATACTGATTATGTTTACAAAACCAACAGATTTACATGCCATCAGGTCACGACAGAAAGCCCACGGTTTCTCGATTGCTTCTCGTTCGGTTCTCGTTGACTTCTCGTTAGGTCCTCGTTCGTCTCTCGTTCGTCTCTCGTTGCTTAGTCGTTAGTCTATCGAAGACCGAACGAGAACCGAACGAGGAACAAGCGAAAAACGAACGAAAGAGCAACGAATGTCGATCGAGTAAATAGCGAGAATCTATCGAAAACTCGACGAAATGCCACCATCATGGCTGGTGGTACACCCTTCAGCAACCACAAACCAACACAATGCCTTTTGTCTCAAATCTGCCGAGGTAGAACCCCGCATTTCCAGTCCACACTGAGCATTTTTACGGCGAATAAAACCATTTCGTCCATTCCGTGGGTCACTATGATTCAACCCTGTAGAAAGCCCTCCACGGGCTTTTAATGCCTTGTTTTCCACCTAAATAACCGAGTTATCCCCCACATAACCAACAGAGATAATCCTCTGTCCACCCCAAAAACAACCTGGAACACACCAACAGTCCCATCTTCATAGGCTCAACTACAGGTCAAACCATAAAAATCATGCAAAGCCACAGCAGAGTCCTCCATATCACCATTTTGTGTAATATAAGTATAATAACCTTACAATATTAATAAAAGACGTGTTTGATATATTTACAGAATGATATTCTTGCCTTTGAGTCTAATTAACGTTTCGCTTTCCACATTCTATCCTGTCCCAAGAATAATTGTTGTAATACCAAGGCGATTGCTGACTCCAAAATTTCTTATTGTCAATTACATCAAACAGAAGTATTTATAAGGTAGAATCGTATTAATTGCCCAAAATTTTTTTATTTTCAACCTTTTTCGTAAATTTGCAAAATAGAAATAATAAAAAAGATCACAATCAAGATATTTTTCTGAAACAATGAAGTCAATACTGCTAACCATTCTAATGACAATTCTTGGTGTTGATGGTCATGCGCAAGAATACTTTCATGTCCAAAAAACACAACTGATTGATGCCGCAGGACAACCTTTTATTATTGCGGGTGTCAACAACCCGCATGCCTGGTTAGGTGAAAAAGCCTATCAAGCACTTGATGATATTGCTGCTACAGGAGCTAATACGCTACGTATCGTATGGCACACAAGGGGGCAAGCCGCAGAATTGGAACGCGTCATAGAGCGTTGCATAGCCCTGAAGATGATTCCGATGATGGAACTTCACGATGTAACGGGAAACTCGTCGGGCGAACGGCTGCTCGATATGGCGCGATACTATGCTCGTGAAGATGTCAAAACTGTACTGATGCGTTACGAACGCTTTCTGCTCATCAATATTGCAAACGAGTGGGGCGCTCATCGTGTTACCACGAAACATTGGCAGAAAAGCTATGAAAAGGCTATCGCATTACTTCGTGAAGCTGGCTTCAAAACGACGTTGGTCGTTGATGCTCCAGGTTGGGGACAGAATATTTTACCCATATTAAAAGGTGGTCAGCAACTTATAGACTGCGACCCTTTGCACAATATTTTATTTTCTGTCCACATGTATGGTTCGTGGAATGACTCCCAAAAAATTATCAATAAACTGACAGAAGCCAAGAATAAACAATTGCCTTTGATCGTTGGTGAGTTTGGCTACAACTATAATGATGGCAAAAATAATCTCGGTTGTAAGGCCGACCATCGTACAATCCTAAAAACATGTCATCAGTTGGATTATGGTTTTATGCCTTGGTCATGGACAGGAAATAACCAAGAGAATGCTTGGCTTGATATGGTAGATCATCGTGATTGGAAGACGCCGACAGCATGGGGAACTGATGTGATTGAAGGTGCGTATGGCATCCGGCAAACAGCCATTCCCGCCAAAGTGTTTGAGAAAGATAAGGCAAGAGAAAAATGAAGAAACGACTTGAATTCATAGATATTGCAAAAGGTATTGGTATTCTTTTTGTATTGTTAAATCATGTAGAAAGTTATCAATGGGTGACTTTCTCCTCTTTTTTTGTGATTCCAATATTCTTCTTTTGTTCGGGTTATACGTTTTCATTCAATCAAGAAGAGAAATTTCGGTTTATAACTGTCGTTAAAAAGTTGCCAAAATTACTTAAACCATACTTCTTCTTTAGCGTATTGTTGCTGTTGATATTTAATGACTTTTCTTTGCGAGCTATTTCTGGTATTGTTTATTCAAGGTATTGTTTCTTTCCAATTGGAACGGATGATATTTATAGACTCTTTATAGTAGGAAACTTTCCGCTGTGGTTTCTGACTTGTATGTCACTATGTTATTTGCTCTATGCTGTTTATCTTCGTTTCTTTAAATATAAATATATTGTTCTGGCTGTTTATTTTCTGGCGTCTGTTGCCATGTCACATTTACCAGTACTATTACCATGGAGTATAGATACTGCACCACTTCTTACTATCTTTATGATTCTTGGATATGAAATTAAAGTGCGAAATTTACTTACAGAAAAGTGGCTGGTGTTAATATGTGCTATTATTTATGTTTTTGCTTTGAGATTTACTGAAGGTGTGAATATTTCAGTGAGAGAATATGGCAATAGTCTATCTCTTTTTTTAGTAGCAGGTTTTGCTGGATGTATGATTCTTACTAATTTGGCTTTGCTGCTTGAAAAATCGAAAGTGTGTCGGATTCCTCTTGTCTTGTTAGGAAGACATTCCTTGACGATTTTCTGTATGGAAATACCATTTATTGTATTAGGAAAGGACATCGCTCATCGTATGGCGGCTTTTTATCCTATATTTGAGAACACGAGCGTTGTAAGTATATTACAGTTTATGTGTGCTTTGATTGGTGGCTTTGTGTTGTCATGGCTTTTGAATAAAAATCGAATGGTAAAACAGATAGTTTTTTGAGGTTTATGAATAACAATCGATAGTAGCAAAGAATTGTTTTGCATATTTCTCTTTGTCAAACAGTTTTGATTGCCTTATTGAGGCTTTTGACATTTTTGCTCTCTGTTTTGGATTGTTATATAAAGACAGAATACTGGTCGCAATATTATCTGGTAACTGGTCGTTCTTGTCAAGTACAATTGAACAATCTGGTGTTAATACCTCAGGAATACCTCCCTGAGATGTCGAAACGATGGGAAGCCCCATTGCCATGGCTTCTACCAATGTGAGACCAAAAGGTTCGTTCCAGATAGAAGGAAGAACAGCAACATCTGCCAATGCTAATATGGACGGAACGTCATGATATGGCTTAAATCCTGTAAATATAATCTTGTCTTGAATGTTGTATGCTTTTTCTTTTAATTTTTTGACGAACATGTTATCATCCTTGTTTCGTCCATAAAATGATCCTCCCACAATTAGAAGTTTGATTTTAGAGTACTTGGTGAGTTTATGGAATGCTGTAATCAACTGAAGAATACCTTTTTCTTCAGTTAGTCGTCCGGAAAATACAACGATGAAATCTCCTTCGCTTATACCAAAATCTTTTCTTTCATACAAAAGTTTGTTGCAATGAGAAAAACTAGATAAATCAATTCCATTATGTACAACAACACTTTTGCTGTCAGAAGCATTTATTGTTAGTATTCTCATTCTTATATAGTCAGAAACGGTGATAATACTTGTGGCAAGATGATACAACTCTTGGCTTTTGTATGTATTGCTATTTAAGTTATCGTTATGAAGATGATATATGAGTTTTGAGTCTGTTAGCTTTTTGAGTTTTAGAGCATAACCAGGTCTGTTCTCAAGAATAATAGCATCGTAATGATTACGACGAATATGTTTTATGGATTTGTATAGGAAATACTCTATATTGTAATTGTAATATTCATTTTTATGGTTGAATAGATGATACATTCTTTTGCATATTTTAGCCCAAAGCGTATCAGTTTTGATGAAATGATAATGATTATTGCGTGAAGATAGAGCGCGATGACCGTGCACTTGTTGATCATCTATACTATATACTGTAATATCGTGCAAATGGTGAACTTCATTGTATTCAAGGTAAAAATCAATGAGGTTTTCCACAGCTCCTCCTCGTACGGCAGGAACAGGTAAGATACCAGAAGTAAGTATTGCTATCTTCATTAGTTGTTTATTTATAGTGTCCTAAGTTTAATTTCCATATAATGCGGTCTTTCCATTGTGCAAGTTTTGTCCTAAAGGTTCGTTTCCTGCTATAAAATAACAAATGGAATTTTATCATGTGTTTGGGAAAATCAATCATTGATGTAGGGGTAATCAGAAAGTGATTGTAATCTGAAATTTTATCTTTCATGAATGCCCTATGTTGGAAATGTGCATAGAGAGACTCTTTCTTTTCGATTTTCCCATTGACTATGCGAATCATGTACAAATGTTGACCATCGTGTTCAAACAATACTTGTTGCCATCCTCGCGTTAAACTGTTGAAATGAAAAGCTTGTTTGGGCTTTGAGACGTTGTCAAATGGAGTCTCTAGCCAACAATCATTTGGGCGGCATGCTTTCCATTTGTCGCTACACCCCATATGGTCAAACTCATCGAAGAATGTAATGTTTCTTGTTGTATATGCATCAGTATATTTTTGGAAACCATTTTCTTCTTTCATAAAATATTCATTGGTGTCAGAATCATTTCTGAAAAGAGAAAGATGTCCCCATCCTAATATAAACTTGTATTTTAATACCTCATCAGTAATAAAAGTGCGTATATTTCCATATACAAGGTCTAAGTCACCAAATCCCCAAAAATCATATTGTTTGATGTAATCTTTTAGGATATAGCCATAAGCTGGTTTATATTCGCAAAGCTTGTATGGCCTATCTAATATAATCTGAAAATCGAATGCCTTTTGAACAATTATACGAAAGTCCTCAAATCTCATTTTGTGGACGATAATATTCTTATATGGTGCTATTTCTGCATCGGTAAAGAACATAAAGTCAACACTTGGATTGCGTATAGCTGACGCCCTCCAAATATCGTATTGTGGAGGTAACTTTCCGAAATAGGGGAATATAACAACAATAGATTTCATGGCTTTATTTGAAGAATTTTGATATACGATAAATCACTTTGATACAGAATCTAATCATCTTGACGTTTTTTTCTTCATTACAGAGAGAAAAGAATTTATATAGGGTTGTTTTGTCAATCTTAGATAAAGATGCGTAGTCTTTATACACACCAGGTGCAAGGAAATTCTTCAGATACTGCTGCTTTTCTTCTTGACTTTTTGCGTTTTGACGTTCTGTGATACCTCCAGCTTCTCGTTTACAGATAATGTCTGGAATAAAGATTACTGTCTTTTCTTCTGCTACGATTTTTCTTAAATAGAAAATCCAATCTGAAACGAATTTGTATGATTCGTCATATTGATATTCTTGAAATAAACATTTCTTAAAAAATGTACTTTGATGGGCAAGTGTTTCTTCGTAAAACGTAATCATGGAAAGTCGCATGGGCTCCAATGATACATGACCAAGTTTCAGATCTTCATTATAATGGTAATCATGACCGACAATCATATCTTTTTCAAGATGATAATCTGCCACTTTCTGTAATACATCATTATTATAAAAACAATCTCCAGAATTCATGAAATTAAGATATTCTCCATTGGCAACCTGAATACCCTTGTTCATGGCATTGTAGATACCCTTGTCAGGTTCTGATACCCAATACGTGATTTTGTTGGCGTATTCTTTTATGACCTCAACGCTTCCGTCTGTTGAACCACCATCAATGATTATGAATTCGTAATCAGTATATGTTTGATTTACAATACTTTTGACAGTGTTGCGGAGACCTTCCAAATCCTTTTCG
>NZ_NPJB01000053.1:0-1392 GCF_002251345.1 Prevotella sp. P4-119
CGACTCTCTGCCTTGTCGGGATGTCCGAGAACGGTAGTATATGGGTTTGCACTTGTTTCAAGACATGTCAGTCCACACCCAATGACGAATAGTGACAACACATAATAGTAGAAGCTATTAACCAGTAATCCAGGTATGAACATCAGTGCACCGATGCCGAATAACATGAGTCCAGTCGTTACCCCTTTGCGGTATCCCCATTTCTGAATAATCCATCCTGCGGGTAGTGCCATGAGGAAATAGGCTCCATAGACAGCAGCCTGTGTCAGTGCCGACATGGCTTTGCTGATATGGAATGATTCCTGGAAGTGGGGGTTTAACACTTCCAATATACCATGTGCAAAGCCCCACATAAAAAACAGGGAGCTGATGAGCAAGAAGGGGATAAGGTAATTATGCCCTTCGTATTTGAAGATTGATGGCTTCATGGTGAGCATTTGTAAAGTTCTTACTGTCCTTTACTACCAAGGCGAGATATCCTCCTCCACCTGCACCAGGCATTTTCCAAGCCAGTACATCGTCCATGGCGCTGTATTGGTCTATTGTGGGTTGTACGCTTGCTTCTTGGAGCTTCTCGCCGTTGATGGAGGGGGTGACCATGCCAGGGAACATGGCAATTTGTGCTTCAAACGATGCTTTGTAAGCTGCGGCAAAATCGTCAATATTGTGTGCGAGGATGGCAGTCCAGCAGGCATCAGCAGCATCAGCCAAAGCTTTCACCTTGTCTGGGGTGATGTCTTTATCCTCTACCACGCTACATCCTGGTCGTCTGGGAGCCATCGGTATCATTACGAGATGGTCTTCAAGGAATCGGAGTGTCATTTCGTCCTGTGTTGTCTCTATCTTTTCCGGCCAGAAATTGTGGTCGTAATAGTGTCGGCAGAGTCCTGGAATACAGATGCCGATTGAGTCTTGTGCGCCTGATATGATTCCA
Organism: Prevotella sp. P4-119; assembly: GCF_002251345.1. Lineage (NCBI taxonomy): Bacteria > Pseudomonadati > Bacteroidota > Bacteroidia > Bacteroidales > Prevotellaceae > Prevotella > Prevotella sp. P4-119. Next base: position 935 of record NZ_NPJB01000053.1, read on the forward strand.
TCGTGGCGTTCAGGATTGTTTTCAAAACAGAATACCAGTCGCGCCACCATTTCCGGATCCATATTAGGGAGCTTCACAGGCCATATCTTCTGTATCATTTTTCGTGTTGACGTTGATAGTCCGCAACGGTCTCTTACTTCAAATGTTGGTTCGAGTGAGATGGTGATGGCCCATCCGGGATGGTGCATGCTCACGTATGGTTGGTCTATCCATGTGCCTGCCAAGTCCAGTCGGGTGGGGATAGATTCACCGTTTGTGCTTCCAGCCTGTGTCGTATCTGTTTCTTGTTGCCCTTTGGCAAGTTCAGCCTTTAGTGATGATGACGAACGTGCTTGGAGTCCTTCGTGTGGTGTGCGTTGCAATTCCACATATTCTATACCTCTTTCTTTGCAGAGTTTACGTTTCTCGTCAGAACCACCTTCTGCATTGACCACAAAGACGTCGGGCTTCACCAAGTC
>NZ_NPJB01000054.1:0-986 GCF_002251345.1 Prevotella sp. P4-119
CCCTATTTCATCAAGCAGCTTCCCGGTCACAAGAGCGACGTGAAAGATGCACAGTGGATAGCCGAGTGCATGATGAAGGAACTGGTGCGCGGCAGTTTCGTTCCCCCTGAGCGCATCCAGCAGCTCCGTCTGTACGACCGTCGCATTTACGACCTTGATGATGAGATCATCCGTAAGCTGGCCAAGCTGGATGCGGCGGTGCAGCGGTGTAATATCCGTCTGAGCAATTATGTGTCAAACACGGATTCCGTAAGTTACAAGAGCGTGATAGACAAGATATGCGAGGGCGTGACATCCCCCGAGGAACTGGTTAAGGAAGTGCACGGGCGTATCATAAACCGTCATGGCAGGGAAACCATAATCGCATCGCTCAAAGGGTGCGTCACGGAGGCCGACATAGACATCATGGCTCAGCTCAAGGCGGAAATTGACATGGCAGAGGCGCACAAGCAGAAGTGCATGGACAAGATGCAGGAGATTTGCGAGAAAAAATACTCCGAGCAGCTGAGGAACCTTCAGACCGTTCCGGGGGTGAAGATGAGAGCCGCCACATCATTAATCGCAGAGATTGGCACAGACATGAGCCACTTCGAGACGGCAAACCATCTTTCATCATGGGCGGGACTGAAGCCTCGCAACGACCAGTCAAACAAGACTATCAAGTCACGGCGCATCACGCATGGAAACCGTTACCTGAGACGGACAATCATCCAGTGCGCATGGGGCGCAAGCCGAACCAAGGGCTGCTTCTTCAGCCGTTTCTCCTACCATCAGACACAAGTCAGAAAAAAGAACAAGATGAAAGTGGTTGTAGCCATATCACGCAAAATGCTCGTCTGCGCTTGGCACATCCTCAAAGAAGGAGTCGGCTATAAGGACTTTGACAACATGATTTTGACACCCTGCACTAAAGGGTGACAAGATATACCAGCCGTGCCAAGGCTACTATCTTTGTGGTGGTGACACCCCGTGATTGCAAATTAACC